>NZ_JBVAYD010000033.1:0-28345 GCF_055413445.1 Lacticaseibacillus sp. 22
GATTGATTTAACACCTTATGTACCGGTAATGATCACCCCAGATCAATACAAACAAATCACAGGCAGTAACTATGTCGCCAGCAAAAGCTAGCGGCTATTTTTATGGAAGGAAGTGAGAAAGTGACATTTTTTGGATACACGATTGGTGACTGGGCAGAGGTTATATCAATCATAGGGGTGGGAGTAAGTGCGGGCAGCTGGCTGTTCAAAAAGATTGCCTTAGATCCATTACGCTCTGATATTCAAGTGCTTTCAGAGACAATTAATCGTCAGCTAAAACTGCACGAACAATCGCTGGCAGACTTGGGACAACACTTGAGGACACACGATGATGAGCTTGGCAGTCACTCGGTTAGGATTACTCGATTGGAAGACCATGTAGGCATTAAAGGAGAAGATAACCATGAAGATTAATTGGACAGTACGAGTATTGAGCGTCAAATTCTGGCTGGCCGTTGTGCCAGCTTCTTTGTTGGTGGTTCAAACGGTAGCAGCAGTCTTCGGTTACAACTGGGACTTTGCTAGTTTGGGTAAAGAACTCACTGCAGTGGTCAATGCAGTATTTGCGCTGTTGACCATCGTTGGGGTAGCCGTTGACCCAACCACAGAGGGCGTCAGTGATAGCCAGCAGGCGTTAGCTTACCCGGCACTCATTACCACCAAGGCAGCTAAGATCAAGGCGCTAGAGGACCAGATTAAGGCGCTGCAAGCGGATAAAGAGGCTGACCAGGTAACTGCTGCTAGTGAAGTGGTTCCAGAGACGTCTTCTGCAGCACCGGCGGAGTCAGCTCCGGCATCTTTTGCTCCACAGCAATAAGGAGGAAACCATGAAACTAAAAACCAAACTAATTACCTTGGTAGTCGCCTTCTTGGCGGCTATTTCTTTTGCCTTGCCATCGCAGGCCAATGCATCAAAGGGTGATCAGGGTGTCGACTGGAGCCGGTACCAAGGGGATAACGGTGTCTTTGGATATTCTACTGACAAGTTCGGCATCTCTCAAATTGGTGGATACAGTGGATACGGCACGTACGAGCAAACCACCTACAAGACACAGGTTGCATCGTTGATTGCGGCTGGTAAGCGGGCACACACCTATATCTGGTGGCAGAATATCGACAACACCAATTTGGCCAAGCAAGTACTAGATCATTTCTTGCCTGAGATTCAAACACCAAAAGGGTCGATTGTTGCGCTTGACTATGAGGCCGGATCAACCAACACGGCAACCTTGCTGTGGGCACTCGACTATATCCGCGATGCTGGGTACACGCCAATGCTCTACGGTTATAAGAGCTTCTTGGTTAACCACATCAACTTGTCACAGATTGCCAGCCGCTATCAGTTATGGCTCGCGGAATATCCTGATTACAATGTCACTACCGTACCGAATTACAATTATTTCCCGAGTTTTGACAATGTAGGTATCTTCCAGTTCACTTCAACTTATCGCGCTGGCGGCCTTGATGGTAACGTTGATCTAACTGGCATCACTGATTCAGGCTACAACGGTAGCACGACAACGGGTAGTGGGAAAACTTATGTTAAGCCTGCTACGAGCACACCAGCGACAAAAGCAGGCCAGCAAGCCAACAACACCACACTTAGCCAGATCAAAGCTGGCGATAATGTTAAGGTTAACTTCGGCACAACCCGTTGGGCTAATGGTGTCGCAATGCCTAGCTGGGTTCAGGGCAAGACGTACACTGTTCAGCAAGTATCTGGATCTAACGTATTGCTTGGTGGCATCATGAGCTGGATCAATCGTAGCAATGTTGAGCTGTTGACAACGACCAGCGTGCCGTCAGTAAGCTATGGCTCTACCTACACGGTTCAGTCTGGTGACAGTTGGTGGTCGATTGCTTACAAATATGGCATGAGCATGTATACTTTGGCTTCTAACAACGGTAAGTCAATCTACAGTGTGATTCACCCAGGCGATGTATTGCGTGTCTCTGGTGGCTATTCAGTGGCCGTATCAAGTCACACGTACTACACGGTTCGATATGGTGACAGCTTCTGGAGCATTGCCAGCAAGTATGGCATTAGCATGTACACGTTAGCCGCTAACAACGGCAAATCAATCTATAGCCTGATTTATCCGGGCGAAAGCCTGTATATCAGGTAACAAAAAGGCCCTCTGCTCGCTAACGCGGGTGAAGTGCTTTTTTACTTATGCAATAATATAAATATAAGTAATTGGTGGTGAAGTTGTGGTGAAGTGAATCCGAAATTGTGAAACCTAAGAAATTGATATAGAGCTATTTTTGCTTTTACACCGGCGATTTGAAACCCTATGAAATCAGTGCTCAAGCAAATCACAACAAGAAGAACATGTTCGCACTGCTTGGTCGTCCGGGTTATGAGGATATGACTAAGGAATTGAACGCACGCCTTTAATCGCAAGGGTTTGTGCGATTTGAAATAAGGTAAATAAAGAGCTCCAGAATCATGTTGGAAACGTCCGTGGCTGAATTTTGGCTGTCAGTCAGGAGTTATCAACTGGTTCTGGGGCTTTTTTTATGGGCATGTGTTCGGGCAGCGTTTGAATTTGTTGCTCCACAAGAGTTGAAGCAGCGTTAAAAACTAAACTAATGCTAGTAATTGCTTTTGACTCCAGGGTTTTAGCTCAGTTCCATACTGACGCGCTAAATTACGTGCCTTTTCGGGGAGAGCATTTTCAACGTCATTATAGATAATCAGGTATCTAATTTTCATTTTTCCTTATCTATATTGATTAGGATTGATTACGCCGAATAGTCCATACGAATAATTTCAAGCGGCGCATCTAAGAAGGAATCAATCCCAGCCAAAAACTGCTTGAAGTGGGAGGTTTCGTTATGTGCCGCCACGGCCTCCGCATCCTGCCAGTGTTCGATGATCTCGTATTTATCGGGATCAGTGAGGCTTTGGAAGTGGTCATAGCTGAGGTTACCGGCTTCAGCACGCGATCCCGCAACCAATTGACTGATGAACTGCTGGTAGTCGCTGGCAAGCTCTGGTTTGACGTGTAGGGTAACATTAATAATTTTCATTTTCTTCCTCCTAAAGGGGTTATGGCCACGAGGGCGTAATGTATTGATAGAGGCGTTCTTAGAAGGTGAACTTTTGCCGCTAAGATCGTCACTACAACTGATTATACTAGCAAATAAATGGGCAGCAATCGAAATGGGGTGGGGCCATAACTTGTGATGAGCTTATTTCAGCCGGAATGGGTCACAAGATTGGGTAAACTTGATTAAGGATTTCACGAGATCGGTTCCGGTGTGAGCGCAAAAAAGCCGTTGAGCAGACAGTTGATCAACGACTTTTTTCTCTGGGCAGAAATATTTAATTTTTGGTGCTTGTTCCGTCGGCGTAATTGATGGTGTATCCTGGTTCGACATTAAAAATATAGACATTGAAATGAATGGTGTTGTCGCCGATGCTTTGAGCTCGCATTTGAACACCGCGTGCAACGAGTTCGTTACCGCGGAAAATTGGCTTTACCTCGTAACGGACGTAGTGGTCATTACTTTGTTTGAGATAATAAGCGATATCCATTTCATGAGCCAACATCAAGGGACTATTGAGCGTTTGAGTACCGGTCATGAGATTCTTTGGGTTATTATTTTCACCGGTCAGTTGGTACCCGATTAAATGGCTACGATTATATAACCATCCATGTGCCGTTTTTTTATTGTGCCAGCCGGTTGGGTTCCAAGTTAGTGGTTCGCGTTTGGCTGAAGGCATGAGTGAGCGGTTTAACAAGGCATTGGCATCGGTCACCCGGTTGAGACTATCTAAATCGGAATAAGCGGCCCATGCGCCTTTTGCAGTTGAAAGATCATTTTTTGAAAATGCGGGATCGTTGTTATTGACGGTTATTTCTTGCTGGCCGGTATAATCGAGATTGGCTAAAGTATTGGCATCCGTGGTACCTGCTGTCGTTTTTGAAGCTTCTGTGCTTGGCTTGCTGTTATCTAATGTCGCTTTTAGACTGCTAACTTCTTCACGTTTATCAGCAATAGCTTCATCGAGACTGCTGATCGCAGAATTAGTCTTATTATTAAGTTTAGTCTGATCGGCCACAGGATCCGTGGATGGTGAGGTTGATTTTGAGGTGCCTTGAGTACTGCAACCGGTTAGTAAGAGACTTACTATGAGCACGGGGGTAAGATATTTCATTAACTTTGTTTTCATTAGCGTAATGCCTTTCGATAACCAGCCGATGATGCCTCGGCTTCGGTATGGAAGTAGACAGCATTTGCAGCGTTCATATGGTAGCCGGCTTGACCAGGAACGTGATAGATCTTGCTACGGCTGTTGCCAACGATGGTTCCTTGCGTGCCAGTATATAAATCACCTTGGTTTGTTGGCGTTTGCTGCTGTGCCGGCGCAGCTTGCTGTTGTGCTGCCGATTTCTGGGCTTCTTCTGCTTGTTTGGCTGCGGCTGCATTTGCCGCTGCTTGCGATGAGGCAGCCGCTTGGATGGATGCCGCAGCTGCTTTACTGGCAGATTCAGCCTGAGATGCTGATGTGGATGCAGCAAGAGATGAGGAAGCTGCTGCCGCTCGCGATGAGGATGCTCGTTCGTCTGCGGCTGCTTCGAGTTTCGTTTGTTCTTTGGTTAAGGCTTTTAACTCCGCGTTTTTTTTAGCTTTTACTGCCAATAAGACTTTTCCGTGTGTTCTTTCGGTGTTCAGCAGTTTTCGCTGTTTTGTCGTTAACCTTTTATTAACAACGCTTGATTGCGAAGTTGAACCTGTCGATGTTTTTGTGTCACTCATCGGGGTGCCAATGAACATTAAAATAATACCGCCAATTAGTAGAATTAGGTTGAGTCGTTTCGTTGACGGATGTTTCCGTTGCCGAAATAAGCGCACGGCACCCCAGATAGTCCCACCCAATCCGAGTAAGATTAAAAAGTCGCCCAATGTAGCCATTTTTCTCCTCCAATATTCCTAGGTTCGAACTAGGAATAATCTCGAATAAGAATATTCGTAATCCCTTATTTACAAGGTTTATTTTCCCAGAAAAAAAGCTTGGCGGCAAGCGTCAAGCTCGATTTGAATTAGGACTTCACCACGTCAACATCGGCATATAGACTGGCGATGATCGCAAGCATATCTTTTTCGGTTCGTTCCCAGCTGATTGTTTTTAGATAGGCTTGTGCTTTTTCGATATTTTGGGTAATGATCTCAGGTTTTTCGCATGCTGTTTGGAGTGTTTTGGCCAGATCACGTTCATCCAAGTGACATGAAAAATAAGTGCCATCCTTCAGGAAGTAGCTGCCAGTGCCTTCCTTAAAATCGATCAGAGGTAGGCCGGCGCTCATCATTTCGTAAGGGACCAAAGAGAAATTGGTCATTGAAGGGGCAATACCAAAATCTGCTTCATGGTAAAGCTGATTGAGTTCTGCCGGGGTCAGCTTTCCGAGATTCTGACCGTTAATAAAGCGTTTGCTGCGACCCGTACCAAAGTAAGTTATTTTGAGATCAATTCCCTTGGCTCGTAGCAAATGGCGACAGTTTTCAAGGACAATTTGAATAGTGACAGGCGCGCGGCGAGGACTGCTCCATTTGGTGTAAACCGCCAGCTTGATTTGCTTTTTATCTTGGTAAGGCTTGGGATCGCGTTCTTTAAACGGGTAACGTGCCACATCGACCGGGAAATTGATAATGTCAATCGGACTGTTAGTTTTGCAATGTGTCGTAATCATATGTGCGCACCAAGGCCCTAGTGAAACCATGTGCAGTCCGAGGCTATAAGTACGGCGCGCCATCTGGTAACGATCACCGTATGGGTAGAAATAAGGTTCATAATCCTGGACAAAATACATCTTATAACCCGGCTTATTTTTGATGACATAAACGGATTCCCATAAAGTAGCGACCCAGATGTCAGAACGGTGCGATTCGAGTTCTCCCATTGGCAAACAAGTTCCTTTATAGCCTGGATAGTTAAATTCGGCGTTTTGAATCATCTCATCTTGACTTTGCGGAACGTAACTTAGATAGTAAACGTCATAACCCGCATTGGCTAACAAGGTTCCTAAATGCAGCATGGTTGTTTGACCACCATCAAAGCCGATGATACCGGTCGTTACAAAAGTGATCCGATTGCCGCGCGGTTTGGTTTGATCGGCAGGCCGATCGTTGAAGTATTTAAGTATCTGATCATATTGATGAATACTACCATCAGGAGCGTCACTAAATTTAGTTTTTGCAGGTTTCACAGCCATTCCTCCTCAAAATTTTTCGAACGATGAAGTGCAGGCAAAGACTCGAAAATTAGGCAGAAAAAAGAAGTCTGGTGTCACGGCTGCTTGTCAGCGGCGATACCCGATTAAACTAAAAGACGATGCAAATGCCTGACGCTTATTTTAGTTTACATAATAACCGTAAGCTAAATAGTGATCGTTTTCAAGTTCGCCAAGGTTGGAACGGCGTATTCTGAATGATAGAGAGGGTTTTGCCATAATATTATGAAGGTTTGTTTTGAAATATTGCCATTGGACTGAAATTCTTTTTGTAACTGGCCATTGTGCTCGTGAAGTTCGAGGACCTGGTTGGCCAGTGAAATTTCAGCTTTCCTAAGCGCCTGTTCAAATCATAATGAATGCTTATCTTTACCGTGAGATGGGGCTGTGCTAGTGTGAAAGTATCGATATCAATGAAAGAACAGGTGAAGCTATGTTAACGATTGGAGTCATTGGTTTAGGCACGATTGCTCAAAAAGCATACTTGCCAGTTTACGCGCAAATGCAAAATCAAGTGCACTGGTTATTGAATACACGCAATGAAGACAAGTTAGAACAGCTTTCAGCACAGTATGGACTTGAAAGTGCAGGCCATTCGCTACAAGACCTCGATGGACAGCCACTTGATGCGGTGATGATTCATACACCAACCGCAACTCATTATCAGTATGTTAAGCATTTTTTGGAAAAAGGTGTTCATGTCTTTGTGGATAAGCCTTTAGCAACCGATATGGCGCAAGTTAATGAATTATATGATTTGGCAGATTCGAAACATGTCATGCTGACGGTTGGCTTTAATCGCCGGTTTGCCCCAATGATTCAAGATTTAGCGCAAGTGACAGATAAAACAGGCGTCCGCGTTGATAAGAATCGCATTGATGCGCTTGATGATACCGAACATGCACTGTGGGATCTTTTCATTCATCCGGTAGACACTGCACTGATGCTCGCTGGCTATCCGGAAAAACCAAACACCCGCTATGCCTTGCACACCACAAGTGATGGCCAACTTCAACAAGCAAGTGTGACGTTCACGGCTCCAGGTATTCGCGGTGAGGCAGGGATTGACTTACAAGCAGGCACTAACCTTGAAGAGGCACAAGTGGCAGCTCCAAGCGGCGTTCAACGCGTCCAAAACCTGGATCAACTGGTCGTGTATGGCCGTGGTGGCGCTTCACAAACCTTTGCCCCAGATTGGCAGCCTATGCTTGAAACCCGGGGATTTGCGCCAATGGTACAGGCATTTGTCCAGGCCGTGGGTAATCCAGATGGCCAGAATCCGGTATCACCGGCAACCAGTCAATTAGCGCATGCTGTTGTCGCCGATTTGGTCAATCAAATTAACAACTAGACAGGGTACTAACCCAAAACGCTTTTGAAGATCGATAAAATGAAATCTGCCAGCTTGGACATGAGTGTCGGACAAGCAGATAAGGAAGGGGACAAGTGCTATGTATCAAAAATCATTTATGGCAATGGCTGATGAAGAAGCAAAAGCAAATGTTAACGGATCCGATGGCGGGCCATTCGGGTGCGTAATTGTCAAGAACGGTCAAGTCGTCAGTCGTGCACATAATCGGGTGTTGGTTGATCATGACCCAACTGCACACGGCGAAATTACCGCAATTCGCAAAGCTGGCCAGGCATTGGGAACACACGACTTGTCCGGTTGTGAGCTCTATACTTCGGCGATGCCTTGCCCAATGTGTTTAAGTGCGATTATTTGGGCAAATATCAAACAAGTCTATTATGGCAATACCGCTGATGATGCTGCGGCAATTGGGTTTCGCGATGCTGCAATTTATGACTTTATCAATGCCGGATTAAAGGGGGAAATGCTGAAGCTGAGTCAGCATGATCGCAATCTGACCATCGGCGCGTTTAAGGCGTATCAGTCAGCACAAAAGGAATTGTATTGATAAGTTGACACACATTTCTGCAGCTGGTGGCTTGGTGGAAAAGGGTGCGAAGTGGTCGCTTACTCGCAAAATATGTTTGACATTTTTATAGATTCCTGTAGAATAATTTAGGTACGATAAAGCGCCACTCATTGCCCGTTGGTCAAGGGGTTAAGACGCCGCGTTCTCAGCGCGGAAACACGGGTTCGAATCCCGTACGGGTGAGAAATAGAATAAATGTGATGAAACGAAATCCTCGGAATGCCTTTATAACGGTGTTTCGGGGGTTTTTGTTTTGGAGAGAAAAGATTTGAATACTTGAGATTCAAGTTCACCGTCAAAAGTAGGAAGTCTTGTGGCACAAATGCTTTGGCGTTTGATAAATCTAGGCTGATTGTTCGATATTCATCATTGATGTCTGTACCCCTTTGAGTGGCAAAGACTTTGACGTTTGATGAATTACGTTGGATCCATTTTGACAACCTTGTGGGATACTTTGCCAAGGTAATTTTGTCCAATCGTGTCTCAACAGACTATTGAAGAATCCTCAAATTAAATTGGCTGGGGAACGGTTAGCACAAAACTGATGAATGCGCTTCTGCTCGCTGATGCTGGATGAAGGTTTATTTTTGTGGCTTTTGGGAATTTAAAGATGTTTCTTTTGCGAGAGTGACTTTATGGTGAATAGATTGATTTTAGGCGAACGGAAAAATTGACTCAACTGCGGTGATTAGGCATTATAGATAGGATATAAAGTATAATCGTTCAGCAAAGAAGATCCCAAGTGAGTTCTAACTTGATAGATTGATTGATTTTTATATGGCAAACGCTGCTAGCCGGAACTTAGCTATGTTACGAGCGCCGACGCGGGTGATGAAGATATTTGAATTTTCGATGGAAGAAGATGGATTTGATGAGTAGTAAGAAGTTGAAGGATATTCAAAAGGACGTACCAATTCCTGTAGGTATCGTTGATGAACGACCGATTCATCCAGCCCGAAAGCTCTCAGAAGAAGAATCTGTTCAAATTATCGCTGATTTTGAGCAAATTTCGCTTGAAAAAGTTTTTAAGCGATTATCAGAAATACGAAGGGAAATTCAAAAAGATATGAAACGATAATAACTGTGAAGACCGCCAGTGTTTCGGCTATTTTTATGCCCCTTTCCCTGCTTGTAGGCCAAAAGAACAACTGAGAAATCGTCTCATACAACTTTAAATGTTGGTGGGGCATTCGATATGGATAATGATTCTATTCATCCGTATATTGGGAAAAGATTAAAGAAATACGGAGAAGTCCTCTTGCACGGTACTTCCCAAAGAACTTGAATCGGCATTCCGGCTCACATATGATCTCAGTAAGAACTATGCATCCATGATCCTAGGCTTGTTAGCTTGTGAGTAGAATGAGGGAAGGGGGGTGTGGACTTCTAAGTTAAAGTCAATTCACTAAATAGAGAGTCAGCACTATTTTGGGATGGTTTTTTAAAGGGAGATGATTCTGAGGTCGTGGCACTTTACTCACAGTTAATGCGATTGCATATTCCTCAGGTAGTCACTCTTCCCGATGGCGTTGACTATTATGACGAAATACACACCGGACCCAACGTCTATAAAGCAATTATGAAGATCTTTCCTGATAATGAGATTTTAAAAGCTCCGTCAGATGACTATATGGGCAACAAGAAATTGCGCGTCTTCTAATACAGGAATTTAAATAAAATAGTTTTATATGAAATACATTCATATAAGATAGGCAGCCTCAAGGGAGTGACTAAAAGCTTGGCGTTGTGTGTACGCATGACATCAAGGCTTTTAATTACATAGTTGACCAACCAGTGGAGTATACAAATGATTAACAAAGTTATAGATGCTTCTGTTGCTGAAGCACGGCACGCAAAGTATACTGACAGTGTAGTTGATGTTGTTTATGTTAGCGAATGTACCC
The DNA here is from genome assembly GCF_055413445.1 of Lacticaseibacillus sp. 22. Classification (NCBI taxonomy): domain Bacteria; kingdom Bacillati; phylum Bacillota; class Bacilli; order Lactobacillales; family Lactobacillaceae; genus Lacticaseibacillus; species Lacticaseibacillus sp. 22. The sequence continues at coordinate 10,084 of NZ_JBVAYD010000033.1, forward strand.
TATAAAGGGAGGGATAGATTAAAATGAGAAGAGATTTTGTTAAAAAGTCTTTTGACTATTACATGTCTCATCCAGCGAAAGTTGATCTGCCATTACGACCACAAGATATTGTTCCGTGGAAGCTTGATTTTTCCGAAGAAGAATGGCAATATTTTTGGAAATTGCTTAAAGAATGGGACGACCAATTAACTGAATGGCCCGAGACAACACTTGGATGAAAACACAACCTAGTCGCCATGCGCGGCAATTTTTATACACTTAACTAAAGAGTGAAAGCACAACAATGGCCCTGATTGCCGCTGCGTCAGAGTGTATCCACAAAATCATATTCAATCCTATCTATGCCGCGCTGCCGAAGAGATCCGCAAGAGTCTTCGGCAGTTTTTGCATGAATTCACTCATGATCTGATTAATGACCGATTGAGCTTCATGATAAGTTGACGCTATACCAATTAATTGTGCCATGAGCCAACTCAAAGCTCGCGCAATGCCGGTATCAGGTAGAGCTTTTCCATAGTAGAAGAAAAAGTCACCCAGCGTGCGTTCCTCAGTTTGTCCACTTTGACACAAGGCGAGCAGATCATAGCTCATCATGACCATTGCCATATGTGCGCATAAACCGTCATAACCACGTACTTGCGTCGCATCAAAGCGCAGATATTGTTTAGCGACCTTGAAGTAGCCTTCGATTTGCCAGCGTCTGCCGTACATCTGAATGATGCGTTCGGGGCGCAAATTAGTTTTTGTGGTTGCTAAAACCAAGAAGCGACCCTTGGCACCTTTTTTAGTCACGAAAACCAGTTTCATGGCCATCTTTGTACCATCCATATCGTATTGCACAATGGGACTGTACAGATAATGCTGATGTATTAGCCGTTTACTCTGCTTTAACGTGGCATAGAGCCGCTTAACATCCATTTCTCGTCCCCGATAACGAAAGTACACTTTCTCTGTCTGCTTGATCATGCCGATGCCAGTGATCCCGCGCTTAAGCAGTTCATGGAACATCTTGGGATAAGCAAACCAGCTATCAAATAAAGCATAATGCACCTTGACGCCTGCTTTAATCGCTTGGTCAACGAGTTCAAGTGCCACCAAGTTCATTTTGCGATGGGCTTGCTGGCGACGTTTGGCCGCAAGTGAGCGTCCATCATACGGCTTTTGCGGGCCAACCTGGTTCTTTGTCTTACTTGAGGCCATCAGCGCAAAGGTGAGCGGCAGAAAGGTATTGCCATCACTCCAACCTAGTGTCAAAGCCCGAAAGCCGGTATAGTACCGTTCATGGTCATGGTCGAATACTTTGGAAAGTAATTCGGTCTTCTTGGAGAACTCGCGCGTAAATAGTGAATCGTCAATGACGAAGGCTTGATCACGGCCAGTCGCGGCAAACTGATGGAGATATTGAATCAGATGAACCGCTACCAGCAAAACCAGCCGCTGCCAATTGATCCGAGCATCATCCAAGCAATTACGTGCTGTCCGTTTTGAAAAGTCGGGATCGGCTTCAGCTCGATGCAGTGAGTAACGTTGAAAGATGGACCAATTTAAAGAAATGCGTTGTTTTGAGCTGAATATCATGGGTTGATTGTTGTATAGTAAACATGGACGTAAAGACTCCCTTGTATGTTGGTTTTGGTCGACTTAATTATACGACGCGGAGTGCTTTGCGTCTTTTTTAATACCAAAAAGTCCCGATTTCTCGGGACTTTCTGCGGATATTCAACTTTCACTCTTTAGATGACGTACTTACATGAAAGAGAACATGTTCGACAGTACAAAAATTACGGGGTAAAATTTGGTCAGGGTCATATGACGCGCTTTTGAAGAAGAGCCGAACAGGCAGGCCAAAAATGGATGAAGAAACGCAGAAAAGGGGTTGAAAACGGATGACGGAATTCAAGGACTACATCATTGGAATATTGAAGAATCAGCGAGAAGAGCCAAATGGCAAGTTTGGATATCAATTCATGCGGATCACCCCTTACACAGTGATTTTGTTTGCTTGAGACAATACAGCCAAGCAGAAAACTCAAATTGAAATACGTTCGAAAGAAAAAAAGCCTAATGAAGTAGCTTGGGAAAACCTTTATCCTGAGTATGAGTGGGTTAACGTTTAACAATAAAGACGAACAAGTAATAGGTTAGCCGCCAGTGAACGGCTAATTTTATGGCATTATGAATTGTGAAATGGCGCATTTTATTACAGATAGATTGTTACTATCGCGATATAGTCAGACAAAGATACTGCAACTAATGACAATGTGGTCAAAAAGTTAAACTGAGTCACAAATTAACGAACCAGCACGCGCTTGATGATGGAGTGGTTGAGGCGTTCAAGCGAGCCAACATAGAATACACACAAATGTACGTTGAAAAGTACGTTATAGTAGGTGTGCTATGAAGATGTCTGGAGAAGCTTAAGCAGATGCCAAGATGAACGCCGATCCTGATAATATCATTATGAGATTCGTCAAAAAAATCACGCGAAGGGAGCTGAGCAGTCTTGGTCATTCCTCCAATTAGTATCATTAAATATGTTAAGTTCGAAAGCGGTTTGCCCGTGCTCACAATTAAGCATCCGACAGCTCGGCAGCAAGCAGACTTTGATCAATATAAGCGAGCCGAGGTAGCTGAAGAAGCTTACAAAGAATTACAGCTCTCGAAGGTAAAGAGTCGCACTGAAAGATAAGTGTCCAACTGCCTTTGAGGGGCTATTTTTGTGTTCTTTTTTTCTGATTGTAGGACTAAAAAACAACTGAGGCTTCTCTCCAATGACGTTAAATGAGAGTAAAACTATTCAGCTGGATAATGAGCCAAAGAAAAATCCAACCACAAACTAAAGATGATCCAGAGTATTTAAAATTTCGCATGCCTATCCAAGATTGCCTACATTCTCACTTGACAACCGTTTTAACATAGAAGGTGTAGGCGTTCCTTTAACATTTTAAAGGAGCCTTTTGATATAAAAATGGAGGCGACGGCATCATGCAATATCGAATTCAACTCGATACCAAAAACCAGTTGTTTGTGGCGATTGATGCGCATGACCAGAATCATTTTGGAACTGGCCGGACAATTGAACAAGCCATTCATCAATTAAAAGCGACAAATAAAGCCGCGTAATAAAACCCCATCTGCTACTGGCGTAAATTTTATTGCTAGTTGCAGATGGGGTATTTTTAATTGGAAGAGAAAAAGATGGATTACTGATAACGTATCAGGTCGCGGCGGGTTTTGAGCCAGATAGCAGTGAGAATGGCAACAAGTGCTAAGACGCCGATTGCAGCGATGATGAAGAGGCTGCGATAGTTGAACCAATCGATAACAAGGCCGCCAAATAACGGACCCAGTGCACGTCCCACTGATCCCCACGAATTAACGAAGCCTTGATATCGCCCCTTAATCGCCCGTGGCGTTAAGTCATTGACTAGAGCGGGAATAGCAGGGGATGCGGTGGCTTCACCCGTGGTTAAGGCAATCATGGCGATGACGAAGAAGGGGTAAGTTCGGGCGGTGATGAGGATTAGAAAAGAAATTGCCACCATCACGAGGCCAAACAGGATTTGATAGATAATGCGGATGCCGTTGACGTGTTCGTTAAACCAGTTTAGGAATAGCTGAATAACCACAATTAAAGCTGCGTTGAGCGTCCACAAGAAGCTATAGTTGCGTAGTGGAATGCCTAGTCCTGTCATATAAACTGACAAGTTAGATGACCATTGCTGGTACATGAGCCAAAAGACCAGTAAGGCAAAAAAGAAAGTTGTTAACATTAGGTGATTTGCTGCCGGTAATGTGGCTTTTGGGGATGCTGCCGTCGCTTCTTTTGAAGGTGTACGTGCGATTTTGGATGCTGGCTGAAATTTTGCACGACAATAAAAAATAGCACATACAAGATGACGGCAATTAAAAATAGCAGGGTGATGCTGATGTCATAGATAAAACCAACTAAAGAGGTGCCGACAACAACACCGACGTTTTGCGCGAAATAGAGCATGGTGAAGACGTATCGACCATCTTTTGAACGTAGACTGGTGCCGAGAGAATTAACCATGGTAATGTTCCAACCGGAGCCGATACCAAGTAGTGCCAGCCAAAAACAGTAAGCCGGCCATCCATGCCAAATTGTCAGGCCAATTAAAACGATGCCGGTGAGGCCGACGCCAAATAACGTTAGCCGAAAAGGATCGCTTTGGTCATACAGCCGGCCGCCGACAATACTGCCGATAACGCTGCCAAGTGAGTTGAGTAATAAAACGACACCGATAACCGTTAGAGAGATATGAAGCCGATTATGTAAATAAATACTGGTTAGTGGCCAGATAAAACTCATGCCGATACTACTCAGTAAAGCACCAGTTAGAAGCCAGCGCAGTCTGATTTCGCGTTGCATGACAACACCATCCTTTGTATGTCAACATATTTGGGGGATCGGGTTTTGAAGCACCGAACCAAGACTTGAATCGTGATCATGGTGTTCTAGCTGTGTCAAACTAGTTAAGTCAGCGCTGGGTATGAATCAACCCATCTGCTTGTCACTAATAAATGTTCCGTCCCAATATAATAAGGCCATCGTACGTCAAGCATGAGTAGTAGGTCAAACCTATTTTTATAGCCGTGACCGCTGACTTTTTCGGGTGGGCACGGATCGGAGCGATCAAAACCTGCCTGCATTAAAGCCAGCATGCTGAATTTGTTTACGTTGAAAAGCTTATGACGTTGCTGGCACCCACATGCGCAGATAAGTGATGAAGTGAAGGACAATGTCAAGTAACAGTAAAACCCCAGCAAAAAAGCGGCCCTCATTTTGACCGCTTGCTTGCTATTAAAGGTTCTTATCCATGTTGAAGGTTAGTTTTGAAAGTTTCAAGCTTTCCATGACGTATTCGTTGATCAAGGCTTTCGTTGCCGCTTTGGTATGCGCGACAATCTTGTAATTGGCGTCTGTCAGATATTGCGTTAATTCTTTGGCGCCAAGTTCTTTGGCTCCTTTGTCAAAGCCTTGGATCATTTCGCGATAGTCGCGGTTCAAGGCGGTTAGATAGTCACGATCCGCTTGAATGAACTGGGTGTAATGTGCCTCTACCAATACATCAAGCAATCGATGCAGCCAGTAAGCCGAATCAGCATCGATATCAAAGGTTTTCGGTGTTTTGGAATAGCTCGGGTCGGTGTCATTCGCGTTGCAATAAAACGGGACATACGGGCTAAATGAAGGCATGCCGATTGCCAGCCACATAATGGCTTCCAAACCTTCCTGAACATCACTGCGCAACTGCAGGATGTGGGAATTCTGGGTTCGGTTTAAACCAATCGGCCGATAACGGAAGCGGTCGGCATCATCACCGTGGCCATAAGGATCAAAAGGTGTTTCGTTATAGTGGCTGCCAAGAATCTGGGCAATATCTTCGCGGGTGATGAGATGATCGGTCCGCATGATAAAAGGCAATTCCGCAGATTCCGGATCGGCTTCAATTTCGGGATTGAGCAGTTTATGACCGTACCAAACGCGTGGGGTGTTGTAATGACGGTCTTTTTCATTCATCGTGCCGAAAATGTGGCGGAAATTCCAGCCTTCTTTGTCGGTGTTGAGGTGATGGGTTTCGACAAATTCCTGAATACCTTCGCTCCAAGCAAAATTGTCGGTGTCGTCAAAATCGACTTGTTGAATCGCAACCTGATTGGCCGCAATCGCATAAGCATCATCAGGGATACGTTGGGCAACCCAGTGATGGCCGGTGACGATTTCCATATACCAAACGCTATCTTTGTCGGAAAAGAGCACCGAGTTACCGGCTGGCGAACCATATTGTTTGATGAGCTGGCCAAGGTATTCAACGCCATGACGAGCCGATTCAATGAAAGGCAGTACCATATTAACAATCAAGTCTTCATCCAGACCGTCTTTGACAAGCGGATCAAAACCCAATGCCCGTTCATTGCCATAAGTGCTTTCCGTTGCCGACATTGCAACGTTACGTTCATTAATGCCGCTTTCTTCGTAGTCGCCAAGTTTATCGTTTTCAACGTTTGGAACAGCGTTGTAGCGATAACCATTTTCAGGCAAATCCGCCTCGAAGCCATTCAGCGGTGACTTGACGTGCAAGGATTTCTCGCCTTTCCATCCGGCGTGCATATAGAACCGTTGCGGCGTCAGGGGACTAAACGTGTCATCGTTACGAGCGATCATCGTTGAACCGTCAATACTGGCCTTTTTACCAACCAGAATCGAAGTACATGCAGATTCAATTTTCATTCTTGCGCCTCACTTCTTAAGTATTGGTAATAGTTTACGCCAGAATTAACTTTTTTGCACCTTCATCAAAAAAGTCGTTGACAAGTGCGCGATTTTTTTTTAAGATATTACTCGTTGTTAAGTTACTGGGTAGTAGCGAAGTGGTAACGCAGTGGACTCTGAATCCATAATCATAGGTTCGATCCCTATCTACCCAAGCAGTTCACAGTGACCGCGATTCACAAGCGCTTATGAAGCCTTGTGGGTCGCGGTTTTTAGTTGTTTTTCAGAGCTACTGGTGTTTTTAAAAAAGCATCAAAATATCACCATATAGCACCACAAAGAATAGGCAAACCTATAATATAGCTGGTCTGCCTTTTTTATTTTTATGATCCCAAAAGTTTCACACACGCTGCACCCAAGCCAAAAACCCAGCATAAGCAAAGCACCCGCACGTATAGATCAAGAAAGCAGCGATAATGAACGCCAACCACGGCCAGGTTAAAAAGGCGCGGGCGATGAATAAGAAGAAAGCCATCAATACCGCACGTAATCCGCGGGTTAAGACGGCTTTGACAGTGCTATTCAAAAGAAACCTCAATGAGTAACTGCTTGGCCTTGGTCAAATGGCTGGTCGTGAGCCACATCTGATCAGAGGAAGGGGCTTCAACATCTTCACCTAAATCAGGCAACAAGCTTAGCAACCAAGCACTAATGTCAGGATTGTCAAAAGAAAAGTGCTCTGGTAGTCGAATAACCCGCAGCCGATTCGGTGGAAAGAAAATTTGTTGTTGCGGGAAAATAACTTGGTCGTCAAGTAAAATACTAGCAACATTTTGATACGGTACCTGACGAACCTGATAACTTTGCGGATGGTCATGCGCATATGCCAGAATCATAATGGCTGCGTCAATCACAAAAAGACCTCCATTCAAATCAAAATTATTTACGAAATTCATGATAACATAATAGAGAGCGTGAGCGGGCCCGGTTAGAAGTCGGAGTGTAAGTGGCCTCAGCCGTGATGGCCGGTCTTTGACCATTGCGACAAAGGTCCTTACACGTAGATTCCTGCGCCGGGGAACGCGTTTAGGAAAAGAGCGGTAACCGCCGCGTCCAAGGCTCTTACACGCGTCCCAGTGACCAAGTTATAAGTTTACGCTAAGTTGATAAGTCCACCAGCACAGATATATAGGAGCGGTTAAAAGCATGACAAAACGATTGTATTTAGTCAGACATGGTGAGACGCCGATGAATGTTGCTCGTCAGCTGCAGGGGATTACCGACGCAAACTTGACAGCAAAAGGGCGTGATGCTGCAGATCGGTTGGGTGAATTGTTGCGGCCGATACCATTTGTCAAGGCTTTTTCAAGCGATCGCGAACGGGCGATTGAAACGGCTAGGCGAATTATTGCGGGTCATCAACCGCAACCGGCGTTAATCAAGTTATCGGCTTTACGTGAATATTATTTTGGCGGACTGGAAGGCGATCCTGGCAATGCTGTGATGACGCGGACAATTCGCCGCTATGGCTTGACGGCATCATGGCGCGCGTGGGTGGGTTCACAGCGTTTTGCCGGGTTGATCCGATCCATTCGCAATGCCGATCCGACCCATCAGGCTGAAGACTTGCCGGATCTGCTAGCGCGAGTTCGCCAAGCGTTTGCGCAGATTGATGCTCAAAGTCCTGATAACAGAGACATTTTGGTGGTGTCGCATGGCTTATTATTGAGTGCCTTAATCTATCAGTTGGCACCGGAACAGTTACCGCTGGGGTTGTTAAAAAATACCAGCGTGACACGAGTAGATGTGACTGACAAGGGGATGCGCCTGCGTGGAGTCAATTTGATTCGCGAATCAGACATCTTGGCGTTGCGCCATGATGAGCCTCAAAAGGACGATCATCAGAATGAACCTCAAAGTATTGACCAAGGTAAAGAGTAATCAATGTTAGAAGAACTTCGTTAGTTAGAGAAGCTATTGAAACCAACCTCAAAAACAGTTGCAAGCGGTAAATTCAGACCATTGACTGAATTTGCCGTTTTTGAGTTAGTGTAGAATTTCTATCGGTAAGGCGATAGGTCCAAATAATAGAGCCATGAGGAGGAGTTTAAAAAGAGGCCCGCTTCGCTAATTAAGTTACCAACAAGAGTAGAGGAGCAAGTGACCTTCATGGAACAAGTACTATCAGGAATCATGCCAAAGTTAACGGGAAAATCATCTCTATAGATCCAAGAAAAAGTTGATACTTCTATTTTTTGATTGCATTTTGTGGCATGGGCGTCTATAATGACACCTTGTCATATGACGGGATGTCATAATGAAACACTTTCCAAATTGACGAATAGATGAAGACTAGGAAGGAGGTCGCCATGCCGAAAGCAACTTTTTTTCGATTGCCAAAAGCTAAGCAACAGCGATTAATGGATGCGGCTTATCAAGAGTTTGCGCGGGCACCATTTAATGAAGCTAGCATTAGTAATATTATTAAGCAAGCCGGTATTCCGCGTGGCAGCTATTATCAGTATTTCGATGATAAGGCGGATCTTTATTTTTATTTGCTGGAAAATGTCCGACAGCGGACGGTGGCATTCTTACAACAAGTGATGACCAAACATCATGGCGATTTGTTTGCGGCGATGTCAGAATTTTTTGACAAAGTGATCACAGCGCTCACTCATGGCCCACATGCTGCATTGTATCGGAATGTTTTTTTGCACATGGATATTCGGAGTGCCACCAAAATGGCAAAGTCGGATGTGCCATTTTCCAAGCCACCGCACGGGCATGGTGAAATTCATGCGTTTTTGTTAACCAGCATTGATCGCAGTCGCCTCCGGATTCAAACGGATGATGAGATTAGTTTGCTGATTCGCCAGATTGTCGGCATGTTCATGCAGACAATCGGTTATTACTATTCGCACCAGGCTGAAGGTAAGCCGATTACGGTCGCCGAATTAAAACGGCGTAGTCATCAGCTCCTTGACTGGTTGCAATTTGGTGTTGCCAGTGATCGTCAGCAGCGTTAGCAACGCATCACACTGGACTATACGCGGGGTCCAAAGCAACTGTTAGGAGGAAATTATGCTTAAGCTTGCAAAAAAGCGAATGTCAGGACTGGCCGTCATTGGCGCCATATTATTTATGATTGTTCAGGTCATGAGTAATCTGTACTTGCCGAATTTAACGGCCGATATTGTTAATAACGGGGTTGCCAAAGGTGATATTGACTATATTTGGGCAACCGGGATGAAAATGATTCTTTTTGCCTTGCTCAGTATTCTGGCGAGCGTAGGAAATGTCTTTCTTGCATCGCGCACATCACAAAAGTTAGGTCAAAAATTACGGTCAGATGTTTATCGTAAAGTCATCAACTATTCGCATGACGAAATGGATAAAGTCGGGACCAGTTCGCTGATTACCCGAACGACCAACGATGTCACGCAGATTCAAAATGTTTGGATGATGATTTTGCGGATGATGATCATGGCACCGATTATGTTGATCGGCGCAAGTTTTCTGGCGTATCAAAAGAGTCATACATTGACGATGGTGTTTTTGATTAGCTTGCCATTATTGGCCCTTTTTCTAGTCATCATTATGTATTTTGCTGTCCCGCTGTTTAAGGCGATGCAAAAAAAGACTGATAATATTAATCTGGTTTTCCGTGAAGGCTTAACCGGTGTGCGGGTCATTCGGGCGTTTCGGCAAGATGATTTTGAACAGAATCGGTTCGAAGGAGTCAATCAGGATTACACCCAAAATGCGGTCAAGGTCTTCTCAATTATTGCCGCTGTTTTCCCGGTCATGACCTTGATTATGAGTGGTACCAATATCGGTATCACTTGGTGGGGCGGCCATTTAATTGCTCAACAGGCGCTTGAAACCGGGAACTTGATCGCGTTTATGACTTACGCGATGCAGATTCTGATGAGTTTCATGATGCTTTCCATGATCTTCGTGTTCATTCCGCGTGCTCAGGCATCAGCGGCACGTTTGAATGATGTTCTGGCACAACAAAGTCGGATCACCACACCAGAAGCGCCTAAAGCATTAGATACCGCTCATCCGGCATTGGCATTTGACCATGTTCAGTTCCGTTATCACCATGCCGAAGAACCGGCCTTGCGTGACATTGATGTTCAGGTAAAAGGCGGACAGACCTTAGCCATCATTGGTGGTACCGGGAGTGGTAAAACGACGATGGTCAACCTCATTCCGCGCTTTTATGACGTGGAAAAAGGGGCCGTACGCGTCGATGGTGAAGACGTTAAAGCAGTTGATTTAAAAAAACTGCATGAAGCTGTTGCGTTTGTACCGCAAAAAGCGAACCTCTTCACCGGAAGTGTTCGCGATAACATGAAATATGGGAATGAAAACGCGACTGATGATGACATCTGGCATGCCCTAGAAATTGCCCAGGCCCGCGATTTTATTGAAGCTAACCCAGAAGGTCTTGATTATCAGGTTGAACAAGGCGGCGGCAATTTCTCTGGTGGACAACGGCAGCGACTAGCCATCGCTCGCGCATTGGTAAAGGACGCCTCGATTTATGTCTTTGATGACTCGTTTTCGGCGTTGGATTTCAAAACCGATGCGAATCTGCGTGCAGCTTTGAAAGCCGATGCCAAGATTCAGACCAAGGTGGTTGTGATTGTTGGTCAGCGGGTTTCGACAGTTGCAGATGCTGATACGATTGTCGTGCTAGACGAAGGTAAGATGGTTGGTAAAGGTACGCATGCCGAGTTGAAAGCCAACAATCCAACGTATCAGGAGATTATCAAGTCACAGATTCGGGAAGGAGACGAGCAATAATGGCAGACAATCACAAAGCCCAAACGACCAAGCAGCCATCTGGCCCACGGATGGGTCCTGGCCGTGGTGGTCTCGTTGAAAAACCGAAGAACTTCTGGGGCACAACAGCGCGGTTATTTGGTTACATGCGCAACCGTCTGATTGGTATTATTGCGGTGCTAGTCTTGGCCATTGCTTCGACCGTCTTTCAAATTCGCACACCAAAAATCTTGGGGGAAGCTACAACCGAGATTTTTAAAGGGGTTATGAAAGGCCAAGCGGAGCAAAAGGCCGGTATCGCTGTTGGCAACTATCCAATTGATTTTGATAAGATCAAACAGATTATTTTAATCGTCTTGGTTCTGTATTTGGGTAGTGCACTGTTTAGTTTCTTGCAGCAGTTCATCATGACTCGGATCTCGCAGAATACGGTTTACCAGTTGCGTAAAGATCTCAAGCACAAGATGAAGACTGTGCCGATCAAGTATTATGACACGCATAGTAATGGCGATATTATGTCACGGGCGATTAACGATATGGATAACATCGCCTCGACACTGCAACAAAGTCTGACGCAGATGGTGACCAGTGCAGTTATGTTCGTGGGAACCATTTGGATGATGCTTACGATTTCCTGGAAGTTAACGCTGATTGCGCTGGTAACGATTCCGCTGGGCTTAATTGTTGTCGGGATTGTCGCGCCAAAATCGCAACGGTTCTTTGCCGCCCAGCAAAAAGCTTTAGGTCTCTTGAATAATCAAGTTGAAGAAACTTATGGCGGTCAGGTGATTATTAAGAGTTTTAACCGCGAAGATGATGAAGTAGAGGCGTTTGAAGGCCAGAATCAGGCATTTTATGATGCAGCGTGGAAAGCACAGTTTGTTTCCGGGATCATCATGCCGCTTATGATTTTCCTAAACAACATTGGTTACGTGTTTGTTGCGATTATGGGTGGCATTGAAGTTTCTAATGGCACGATCACCCTTGGGAATGTTCAGGCCTTCCTTCAATATATGCAGCAATTTTCCCAGCCGATTTCCCAGCTTGCTAACTTGGCCAATACGATTCAATCCACTATTGCCAGTGCCGAGCGGATCTTTGCGGTGTTGGATGAAGAAGACATGCAGGATGAGCCGTCTGGTGTGCCGGCAGTGGCCAATGATCCTAACAAACTGGTCATGGATCATGTTCAGTTTGGTTATACCCCGGATGCCTTGTTGCTCAAGGACTATAACCTGCAAGTCAAACCAGGTGAGATGGTCGCGATTGTCGGGCCGACCGGTGCGGGGAAAACAACGATCATCAACCTGCTAGAGCGTTTTTATGATATTAGCGGCGGATCGATTCGCTTGAATGGTACCGATACCCGCGATATGAAGCGAGAGGATGTTCGCGCGCATTTTGCGATGGTGCTTCAGGATACTTGGCTGTTTACCGGCACGATTTGGGATAACTTGAAATATGGCCGCGAAGACGCAACTGACGACGAAGTATTGGCCGCGGCCAAAGCAGCCCATGTCGACAACTTTGTGCGGCAGTTACCGGATGGCTACAACACGATTCTGAACGAAGAAGCCTCAAACATTTCGCAAGGTCAGCGACAGTTGTTGACGATCGCTCGAGCCTTCGTGGCAGATCCGGAAATTCTTATTCTGGACGAGGCTACCAGCTCGGTCGATACGCGGACGGAAATTCATATTCAGCACGCTATGAACCGTTTGCTGACTGATCGTACGAGCTTCGTGGTCGCCCACCGGCTGTCGACGATTCGGGATGCCGACAAGATTATCGTGATGAATCACGGCTCAATTGTTGAAACCGGGAATCATGACGAACTAATGGCTAAAAACGGCTTTTATGCTGATTTGTACAACAGTCAGTTCAGTGGCAATGTCGCGATTTAAGTTAGTTTGCAATGATGCTGAGACCTAGACAAATATTGCGTTGCAGGGAAAATGTTTTTATTCTGTGACATGAAAAAGGGTCCTGAAGACAAGAACGATCTTGTCTTCGGGACCCTTTTAGCGTTACCGCCGCTTGTGCCGCATAAACGTTGCGTAGTGTAGCAAACAAGCAAGTAAGACGAAAAAGATGACAACAAAGCTGACATAGCGCCACCAGAAGTTGGTTGCCACACCTGGTATGAGTTGCTGGATACCCATGGTTGCCAAAGCCATTACCGCGATCATGCCGAACAACAATAAGTAACGTTTCAAAGTCTCATCATCCTTCTTTTTAAAAGTGGCCAATTTTGCCCCGAGCGCTTGTGCTTGTTTGACCTTGGCCGCTGGTAAAGCCGTCATGCCCCAAGTATGCGGGAGAACCAGTTCAGTAATTTTATGTAAACCGGCAGCGGTCATGGCTTTGTCGATGGTGACAAGGGTCGCATCGGTCTGGTGCGTAAACGTGTTGTCCAGACCGGTGGCAAAACAACTGGTGACGCTAACGTAATGTTTATCTTTAAACTTTCCCGGAAGCGTATCCCCTTGATGCGTCATCCGAGTGATGCGATGGCGTAAACAATCGAGTAACTGCTTAAACTGTCCAGCCACGGTTCCAAAGTAGGTGGGTGTTCCAAGAATCCACACATCAGCCGCGTGCAACTTTTCCTCGAGTTCGTCTAGCACGGGGTTGGTCTGACCGGGGCGATCAGGTCGCAGTTGGTACTGATTTAAGTCAATAAACTCGGTTGTTGCCGGCGCCGTAACACCGGCAAGAATTGTTTTAACTAGGCTAGCCGTCAACCCATCAGGATCCTGCCCGCCGTAAATACCTAAAATTTTCATTTGAAAGCCTCACAAATCAAAATAAACGACTTAAGTAACAACCTGCCAAAAATAACAATTTTTGCAAGTATTACTTCCTCTTAACTTTAAAAAAGATTAAGAATTTTTGCAAACCGATCCTTGTACTCATGCGCATCAAGCTTTTTATTGGCAAAAAAGATGAAGACTCATTATGCTGTTGGCAGCAACAAAAGGTTAAAGGCGTTAGGATCTCATGGATGAATGAGAAGGAGAGGGTCAACATGGCAGGAATTCCATTGCCGGAAGAAACACGCGTGGATTTTATTGCGCTTAAAGTGGCTGACTTGGCCAAGGTGAGTCGCTGGTATCAAGACGTTGCGCGGTTGGATTTATTGCGGCAAAACGGCAGTACGGTTTATCTGGGTACGCGGTTAAATCAGCAGGTGTTAGTCGTGTTGCATGAGATTAGCGGATTAACCCCTCAAGAAGCGGTCACCGGACTGGATTATTTTGCCATTTTATTACCGAATCCGGGGGCTTTAGGGGCGGCGTATCGCATTGTTAAGCAGGATCAGGCAGTGACCAAGGCATTTCAGACAAATTATCGGCAAGGCTTTTTGGCGCATGATCCGGAAGGTAATGGCGTGGCCTTTACAATTGATCGTGCAATTGAACAGTATCAAGAGGAGCGTCAATACAATTGGGATGATGAAGTGGAACAGGCGCTTGATCCCGAAGAAATTGGCAAGCATGCGGTGCGCGATTATGACCGCCTGCCATCAGGGACGGCGATCGGCTACGTTCAGTTTCGAGTGGCTGATTTACAAACGACCAGTCATTATTTGGAGCAAGGACTTGGGTTTCGCGAAAAGGCAACACAGGTAAAAGATGAGATCTTTCTTGCTGCAGGCGACTATCGCCATCACATTGGGATTAATTTACGCCGGGATCCCAAATTATTTTTACCTACGCCTGATATGTATGGATTGGACTATGTGAGCTTTATTTTGCCTGACAAAATGACGATGGCCAATATTTTGATGAACCTTGATGCGGCTGGCTTAACGGATTACGATTATCACCATGAGAACCAGTTTTTGATGATCGCTGGGCCGAATCGACTGACGCTATGGTTTCGAGTGGCGTAACCGATCTGGCCTTGGATCGGAAAGAAGGCCAGGATGGATTTTCAAGCAGTAACGACAGGGTTGCAAAAATGGGTAGCGGAGCAGATTGTGCCGGGTTTTAGTGTTGCATTGTTAACCGGTAAGCGGGTTCAAACCAAGGTGGCAGGTGAAGCGCAGTGGCTGCCGCATCCGGAACCGCTGCGGCCTAAGATGCTTTATGATATTGCTTCATTAACTAAGGTTGTCGGCACTACCACTGTCTTTTTGCAGGCGTGGGATCATGGGCTGGTTGCGCCAACGATGCCGTTAAAACAGCTGTTGCCGGCGTTTCCACATGCGACCACGTTTCAGCAGGCACTGACGCATACATCGGGACTTGAGGGGTACATTCCTCATCGCGATGCTTTGCCTGCCCCGGCTTTAAAACATGCGCTGCTGACTCAATTAGCGGTGACAAATGAAGTGAATCGCAAGGTGGTTTACCGAGATGTGAATTTGCTGCTGGTTGGTTGGGCACTTGAGAAAGTGTATCACCAACCGATTCAAAAACTAGTGACACGGCAGGTTTTGCGGCCACTGGATTTGCCACGAGCCACTTTTCAACCTGAAACAGCCCAATGTGTGCCGACTACTTATCAGCCACTTTCGGGATTACGACGCGGGGTTGTGCATGATCCCAAGAGTGCCATTTTAGGAGCGCATAGTGGGGCAGCCGGCTTATTTGCCAGTTTGGATGATCTGATCATATTTACCCAGTATTTATTCGGACTTCGAACCGCTGAAGCTTGGCCAAAACATGCCCAAGACCTAACGCGTGACTGGACCGTTCATCATCTTGGGCGCAGTCTCGGATGGGATCTCAGACATGACAATCAGGGCCGCTTATGGCTTTATCACACTGGCTATACCGGAACTTTTTGGTTGGTTCAACCGCAAAGTCAACTGGCACTGATTGTCTTGACGAATCGCGTCCATCCGCAGCCCAATCAGGAATTTCTGGGAAGACGCGATCAGTTGGTTCACCGGTTTTTGAATGATCAGCCGATATTAGACCAGTAATGCGTACACAAAAACAGGGCCGACATTCACGACCCTGTTTTTGTGTGTATGTTAGCTTTAACCGCTTAAAAACCGCCTTTAATATAGCCACCATCACTGAGTTTTTTCCGTAGTTGCAGCATCGCCGTGTACGTTGCGAGGACATAGAGTTGTTGCTGCGGCATTTCCTGAAGCGTCGTGAGCACGTCGCCGAGATCTGGCTTAATGGTAAGCTTGGTTTCTGGCACTCCCGCTACTTTCAGCCTTAGGGCAATATCTTGATAGCGCTCGCCGCCAACCAGGTAGTCGGCGGCTTTTTTGCTCGCAACGAATTCTTCAAAGTTGCCGTCCCAAATCCAGCTCGTATCAATACCATCCGCGTAATTGGCGTTCAGTAGCATCGCAAACCCAAAAGGCTGCTTGGCGGTTTGAATCATGCTCAAAACCTGATTCAGGCCAACGGGATTTTTAACTAAAATCAATGTTAGCTTTTTGGCCCCGAGTTGAATGACTTCTTGGCGTCCGAAGACTTTTTCATCGTAGGCAAACGCTTGGCTGATTTGTTCAGGGCTGACATCAAACGTTCGGCCAACTGCAAATGCGGCAAGGGCATTGTAGATGTTGTACATGCCGCCAATGTCAATGTGACACGGCTGACCGTCAATGACAAACTCACTGCTTTGCGGCGTCATTTTGGTAACGGCATTAACTTGATAGGTCAACTCAGGTCGTTTGAAACCGCAATTAGGACAGAAGAAGTTACCTAGATTAGCGTAAGTCAAAGCGTGATAATGCAAAATGTGCTGGCAAACCGGGCAAAGAACGCCATCCGTATTCGGCGGGGCCTTGTGATCGCCTTCGTTGGTCAACGTAAAGCCGTAATAATAAATCGGATTGGGCAACTTCCGCGAACTGAAAATCGGCGCATCCCCATTAGCAAGCACGACAGCGGTGGGATCAAGCGTGATACCATCAAGAATCTTTTGGTAAGTTGTGTAAAACTCACCATAGCGGTCCATTTGGTCACGGAAAATATTGGTCAGCACAAACGCTTTAGGCTTCAACTGCGCGGCAACGGGAGCGACATTGGCTTCGTCGACTTCCAAAACAGCGATCCCGCGACCATGACCGCTTTTGGGCTGGGCTAAAAAAGCGGTCGTAATCCCTTGTAACATGTTGGAGCCGGTGGGATTGGTTAGGACTTCCTGATATTTTTGTTTGAGTACCTTGACGATCAAGCTAGTTGTGAGCGTTTTACCATTCGTACCGGTGACCACGATCACATCATAGTTATGGCCTAATGCTTGCAGAACATGGGGATCGAGGCGGTTAGCGATTTTTCCGGGGAGACTCGATCCACCTTTGAAAAATGTGTGTAAGAACCAGTAGCTGCTGCGACCAATGGCAGTTGCCAGGCTGGCTTTTGCTGAAAATGCCACGGCGTTCTTCCTCTCAACTTAATGGGACTATTTTAGCATAACTTGAAATCAAACCGGCAGCCGGAGTGTTCTTTGCGAAAAAAATCCGTTATACTGTGAGACGTGAGATTTTAAATGGAGGCGGCATATGGCCCAGCTTTTCTTTCGTTATGGCGCAATGAACTCAGGAAAAAGTATTGAAATTCTGAAAGTTGCCCACAATTATGAAGAACAAAATAAGCGCGTGATTTTAATGACCAGCGCCGTGGATGATCGCGCCGGTGTTGGCATGATCGCCAGTCGCATTGGTCTTGAGCGGACTGCGATTCCGATTGCGCATGAAACGAATCTGTATGATGTCATTAAAACGACTGATCCGAAAGCGGCATGTGTTTTAATTGATGAGGCGCAGTTTTTGCAGAAGCATCATATTTTTGAAGCTGCGCGGGTGGTTGACGAGTTGCATATTCCAGTCATGGCGTTTGGCTTGAAGAACGATTTCCGCAATGAGCTGTTTGAAGGTTCAAAATATTTGTTGCTGTATGCGGATAAGATTGAAGAAATGAAGACGATTTGCTGGTTTTGCGCGAAAAAGGCGATTATGAATTTACGGATTCATGATGGTAAACCGGTGTACGAAGGCGAGCAGGTTTTGATTGGTGGCAATGAATCGTATTATCCGGTTTGCCGGCATCATTATTTTCACCCGCCGTTAGATCGGATTGATCAGGATGAGGAATAGATGTTTGGTCGGTGTGGTTTGGCTGGTTCGCGCTCTGTCATAACGCGCTCACCGGCGCAGAAGTCTGCGTGCAAGGACCTCAGCCGCAATGGCCAAAGCCCGGCCATCACGTCTGAGGCCACTTACACTCCGACTTCTAACCGCGCCGGTTCGCGCTCTAT
>NZ_JBVAYD010000034.1:0-27064 GCF_055413445.1 Lacticaseibacillus sp. 22
TAACTGTCCAGGTGGTTCCAAAGTTGATGCATATAATATGCACCATTTTGCCGGTCGCTCTCGGCGAATTAACGCTTGGAGAACTGACTAGCTTTACGAGCCTTCTTCAAGCCATACTTCTTCCGTTCCTTCATACGAGGGTCACGGGTCAGCATGCCGGCCTTCTTAAGCGGGCCGCGGAAGTCAGGATCAACGGTCAACAAGGCACGGGCAATGCCGTGACGAGTTGCGCCAGCTTGGCCAGAGAAACCGCCGCCATTAACGTTAACAAGCACGTCATAGCTGCCAGTAGTTTCAGTGATGCCAAATGGTTGGCTTAAATCGGTGATCAGGTTTTCATATGGAAGGTAGTCGCGAACGTCTTTACCGTTCATTGTGATCTTGCCGGTACCAGGAACCAAACGGACCCGGGCAACGGAGTTCTTGCGACGACCTGTACCTGCGTATTGTACTTGTGCCACAGTAATTGCCTCCTTAGATTAAGTTTGAAATGTCGAGTACTTCTGGCTTCTGTGCCAAATGTGGGTGTTCCTCCCCAGCATAGACATGAAGCTTCAAGAATTGCTGATGGCCAAGAGTGTTCTTGGTCGGGAGCATCTTCTTAACAGAGTATTCAACCAGACGAGCCGGGTTGTCCCGCAAGAGATCCCCAGCGATTTCATGTTTCAAACCACCTGGATGCTGACTGTGACGATAGTAAATCTTGTCTGAGGCTTTTTTGCCAGTCAACTTTAACTTAGAAGCGTTGATAACGATCACATTGTCACCTGTATCAACGTTTGGGGTGAATTGCGGCTTGTTCTTACCACGCAAGATCGAAGCAACGACAGATGATAAACGGCCCAACGCGATATCCGTTGCGTCGATCACATACCATTTACGTTCGATTTCACCTGGCTTAGCCAAAAATGTTGTACGCACGATTTGTTTCCTCCATAATTCTGTGCTTGTTTGAACACGTTAAGTTTCCGGGGCTTATCGTGGGGCAAACAATACCAGCTACTAGAATACCAACGATTAGCGCTCAAGTCAATGTAAAATTCAGTATCCTACTATAAAGTTGCACTCGCAGTTCGCGTTTTTATAGCTTCAAATTGTTCCTTGCCCCAAATGTGCTTGTCTACCTCAAATACTGCTTAAAATGCTGCTTCCATTAATAACTCGTCTGCAACACTCCACTCGATGCTTCAATCCTTGTGTCCTTCCCCATTGGCTTCGGGCCGCAAAACACCGGTACAAAACATCTGCAAAGCACGATCAAGCGACAATTGATTTTGAAAAGTGTTCCCGCGACTGGTACCAACAGTTGGCTGCAAATAAGCGGCTAAAACGGTTAAAAAATAGAGGGTCACGTCACGCACGCGATATGTCGGCGCCAGCTGTTCGTCAAAGGTGCTAAAAAACCGATCTAACGGCGACAACAAGCCAACTTGCCATGCCTGAAAAACATCCGCCTGTGCCTTAGAACTTAAATTCCCGACATCATGTAAGACGAGTTGCAAGTTCATCATGTTGTCATCGGTGAGTAAATGCCCGAGGCGCTTGACTTTTTTGCCAAAATTTTGGGCATCTATTTGTTCATGGGCAATTTTACTTGCCATGTCTTCACTTACCGCCATGACAACAGCAAGATACAAGGCCTCTTTGGTTTTAAAATAGTGATACAGCAGCGGTTGGCGAACGTCAGCCGCTTCAGCGATCATTCGGGTGGTCACCGCTGTGTAACCGTGATTCATAAATAATACCTGAGCGGCGGTTAAGATCCGCTGCACGGTCGCTTTCTTCTGGTCATTTCGTTGTGTCATTTTTCCAAGCCCTTTTCATTTATCATATGATAAACAAGTGATATACTGATTGTGCAAAACTAAATATGGAGGTGATCGTGATGTTCCTTGCGTATAAAGAGATTATTCACAACAAAGCCCGCTATCTGCTCGTCATGGCGACCTTTGTTTTAATTGCCTATCTGGTCTTTTTTCTAACCGGTTTGGCTACAGGTTTAGCGCGTAACAATCGCACCGCCATTGACGCATTGCCGGGTAATTACGTTCTCCTGTCGAAATATGCCAACAAAAATCTTCTGAGTTCGACATTGAGCGCGGATCAAATCACCAAAGTCAGCACCAAGCACACCGCCGTCCTCGGCCAAGTGGCGGTTGTTGCGGAAAGTACCGCGAATGATAAGAAAGTCAATAGTAACGTCTTTGGCATCAACCTCAACGGCAAGCTGAAGCCGACTGTCACAAGCGGACGCCTGCCAATCCATCACAACGAGGTACTCGCGGATGACAGTGTGACCATTTATGGCTTGCACCAAGGTGATCGCATCACTTTAAACGGCAGCAGCCAAACGTATCGGATTGTCGGGTTGACGCATGACCGGCGCTTTTACACGGTACCTGTATTTTACACAACTTTAGGCACTTTTCGGCAGCTAAAGTTCGGACAGCGCCAAGTTAAACAGGCCTCCGCGGTGATCAGTACAAAGCCGTTTAAAAATATTCCGGCCAAGACCCAATCCATTTCCAAAGCAACCTTAGTCGAAAACATCCCCGGCTATACAGCTGAAACGTCGACTTTTGCCTTAATGATCGGAGCAATGATTGGCATTATGCTCTTAATCATTGGCATCTTCATGTACATTTTAACCATTCAAAAAATTGCCATGTACGGGGTCATGCGGGCACAAGGTATTCGCACGCGGGCAATTATTGCTGCTTTGTTCTGGCAAATCCTGATGCTTGCGGTCACCGGCGTTGCTATCGGTGCCGGACTGTTAGGATTAACGCAATTTATTTTACCAAAAGCCATGCCATTTTATGCTAATCCGCCGCTTTTTATCGCGATCGCTGCCGCCTTAATTTTAATGTCCCTGGTTGGCGGGTTATTCTCACTACGCCGGATTTTGC
Source organism: Lacticaseibacillus sp. 22 (assembly GCF_055413445.1). NCBI lineage: Bacteria > Bacillati > Bacillota > Bacilli > Lactobacillales > Lactobacillaceae > Lacticaseibacillus > Lacticaseibacillus sp. 22. Next base: position 2,910 of record NZ_JBVAYD010000034.1, read on the forward strand.
ACATTGATCCTTTAGCTGCGATTGGAGGTGAGTAACATGACCACACTGGTTCAACTCAAGCAAGTCAGCAAAGTTTACGGCAGTGGCCATACGGCGGTAGTCGCCTTGCATCCCACCGACTTTACGCTGCATGCCGGTGAATTTGCCGCCGTCATCGGGCCATCCGGTTCAGGCAAAACGACCTTGTTAACGATTATCGGCAATCTCCAGCAACCCAGTGACGGTCAGATTGTGATTAACGGTCAGGACACCACGCACTTTAATGAACACCAGCGGACTGATCTGCGGTTTAATACGTTTGGCTTTATCTTACAAGCCAGCAACCTAATTCCTTTTTTGACCGTTAAAGATCAGCTAGCCTTAGTCGACCGTTTCAATCATCATCGCCAACACAAACGCTCCATGACCGAGCTCTTTGACCTACTCGGCATTAGCGACCTGACCGCCAATTATCCGTCCGCTTTATCCGGTGGCGAAAAACAGCGGGTTGCAATTGCCCGTGCGTTATACAACGACCCGAAGATTATCTTAGCCGACGAACCGACCGCCAGCCTCGACACCAAACGCGCACTGCAAGTCGTGGCACTTCTGGCTGATATTGCCCACAAAACCAAACGCGGCGTCATCATGATCACCCACGACACGCGTTTGCTGGATGACGTGGATACGCTATATGAAATGCGCGATGGTCAGCTCAAGCAACTCAGAGACAGAGCGGCCAAAAAAGTCACACCGAATCCGGCGTAGATTTAATCTTTTTTTAATATTTTAAGTTTGCCGCTATTCCGCATAGCAGCAGCATCTAAGCGCTATCAGATAGGCCAAATTAGCACTCTTTTAAAAACAGTGCTAAAAATTTGCATCATCGCCCAGCAAAAGGCTTATAATGAATTTGTATCAAAAATGAGTTTATATCATGGAGGTAATCATTATGGCAACAGTAGATCCTGAAAAGACATTGTTTCTCGATGAACCAATGAACAAGGTATTTGACTGGAGCAACAGCGAAGCACCTGTACGTGATGCGCTGTGGGATTATTACATGGAAAAGAACAGCCGTGATACCATCAAGACTGAAGAAGAAATGAAACCAGTCCTAGACATGTCCGACGATGAGGTCAAAGCCCTAGCAGAAAAGGTTCTCAAGAAGTAAGATCACAAAACTAAACATCATGAACCGCGCCCCTGCAAAAAGGGACGCGGTTCTTTTTGGGTGAGCGCGAGCAGGAGCGCTTAGAAGTCGGAGTGTAAGTGGCCTCAGTCGCAATGGCCTGGGTTTGGCCATTGCGACTGAGGTCCTTACACGTAGACTTCTGCGACTGCGAGCGCGTTATAGAAAGTATGGCAAAACCACTAATTGCCTCTAATAGAATGTTCTCCGCAAGCTTCCAGCCTCTTCTCTTGGCCATTGCGCCTGATGTCCCTACACGCAGACTTTTGCACCGGTGACCGGCTTATAAAAAGTACGACCAGGCCCGCCAATTACCCCAAGAGAACGCCCTCCACAACCCACCAACCACAAAACCTCAAACTCACTATCCACCTTCCCCCCTTGACCCTAACCCCACGTCACCGTTTAAAGTTATAATTGATCCAAGGGAGGCCAGTCAATGACATACTCAACCAAGCAACTCGCTGACTTAGCTGGTGTGACCATCCGCACACTACGCTACTACGACAAAATCGGCTTACTAAAGCCAACCCGCAATCCTAACAATGATTACCGCCAATACACGCAAGCTGAGGTCAACCGCCTGCAGGTCATCCGCTTCTTACAACTTTTCGAAATGCCACTCAGCCAAATCAAACAGCTGCTTGACGGTCCAACCGACCAATTAACCGCCGCGCTCATCCGGCAACGGCAACACATCACCGCCAAACGCGACCAACTTAGCTTACTACTTCAAACCTTGGATCAAACTTTAGAAAAAGGGGTTAACACCATGACAGACGACGAAAAATTTGCTGCTTTTAAGCAACAAGCCATTCAGCACAATGAAGAACATTTTGGTAAAGAAGTCCGGGACCAATACGGAGAGGATGTCGTCGAAGCCAGCAATGAGAAGTTTCGCAAAATGTCCCAAGCACAAGTCGCACAGCTGACCGCACTGCAACAGAAGATTCTCGAGGAACTAAAGCCACTCGTTGGTACGACCGATTACAACACCGCTGCCGCCAAGCATCTTTTCAAACTGCACAAACAGTTTCTCCAACTCACCTGGCCATCTGAACAATATTCCGAAAAAGCTCACCGCGGTCTGGCAGCCATGTACGTCTCCGATCCGCGTTTCACCAAGTACTATGAAGACGGCACAGGTAAAAAAGGTGCTTCCAAAACTTTGAACGCCATCATTCGCCATTACACGCGTTAACGCACCAAGATTTCATTTCGTGTGCGCTGTTTAAGCATTTTGGCGTGACTAACCAGCTGTCAATTTCAGCAGGATGAATTCATTTGCAAAGAGGCTCTAAAGACTGACCTACCAGTCCTTAGAGCCTCTTTTGGTTGCATAGTTTGTCAACTCGGTACTTCAAAATGCAAAAGATCAGGGAAATACCACAAAGCCAATAAAAAAGTTTGTGTGTGAGGGTCAATAATAAACTTCCTTCAAGTACAATCCCGAAGCAGGGGCCGTACCTCTTGCCTGCTGCCTATCCTTAACTTCAAAAAGCCGTTGAAAATCATGAACATCGCGCCGGCCGTTGCCAATCTCCAAAGCCGTTGCCACTAAAATCCGCACCATGTTGTACAAAAAGCCATTACCATAAAACTCAAAAACCAATTCATTGGCAGCCGGATCTTCTTCAACCGTCGCCTCATAAATTGTTCGGACCTTATCTTTAATCACACCGCCACTAGCTGCAAAACTCGTGAAGTCATGCGTGCCAACTAGATCTTTCAACGCAACCTCAATCCGCTTGACATCCAACTTATAAGGATAGTGTCCTGTGTAAAGGCGATTAAACGGATTCGTATAATAGCCACGCGCCACCCGATACCGATATCGCTTTCCCTTCGCTGAATAGCGCGCATGAAAATCCGCCGCGACAATTTCAGCTTTTAGGATTTCAATATCCAGTGGCATCAGTGAATTCATTGCCCGCAACATCGACTCAGCCGGAATATTTCCCGGGTAATCAAAACTAATGACCTGTCCTAGCGCGTGCACGCCTGAATCTGTCCGGCCTGAGCCATCAACATGCACCGGTTGCCCTTTTGCCATTTTCGTCAGAGCTTTTTGCAGAACACCTTGAACCGTTCGCTGCTTGGGCTGAACTTGATAGCCGGCAAAGTTGGTGCCATCGTAAGCCAGTGTCACTTTATAATGCGTCAATACAGTGGTTCCTTTCTAATACGCGCGCAGTAACAGCAAAAGTCCGGTTAAGACAAGCATACCGCCCGCAGCAATCCAGTCACGCTGATGATAACGTAAGATCCGATACTTGGTTCGATTGTCGCCGCCTTGATACCCACGGGCTTCCATCGCTGTTGCTAACTCGTCAGCGGTGGTGAAGCTAGAAACAAACAACGGGATCAGTAGCGGAACAACAGCTTTCATTTGCTGAAAAATATTACCTTCACCAAAGTCAACGCCACGCGCTCGTTGGGCATTCATAATTTTAGTGGTTTGATCCATCAATGTCGGCACGAATCGCAAGGCAATTTGCAAAACCAAGGCCAGCTCGGTCACCGGCACGTGAATAACCCGTAACGGTTTTAACAGACTCTCGACCGCATCAGCCAGTGAAAGCGGCTGGGTTGTTAGCGTCAGCAAGGTTGACATAAAGATGATGAGCACAAAACGAACGAAAATAAAGGCCCCATTAATCAGCCCTAGCTTCGTGATCCATAACCAACCCCAATGCCAATAAACCGTACCGCCACGAACAAACAATACCTGCAAAGCGACGGTAAACAAGATCAGCCAGATTAACGGCCGGACGCCTCGCAAGAAGAAGCCAAGTTTAATACCGGACAGCCAAATCATGAACAAAGTCGCCACAAACATCATTAAATACGTTTGCCAGTTGTTGGCTAGAAAAACAATCCCGATATAATAGAAACTCGCCATCAACTTGGTGCGGGGGTCAAGCTCGTGAATCCATGAATGGCCGGGAATATAGCGTCCAAGTAATAGTTTATCCACGCTGGCCACCTCCGATCTGTGGCAGCAATTGATCCGCCAACTCGGCTTCGGTTAACGGCTGCGGATCAAAGTGAAACCCTTTTGCAGTCAATTGTTGTGCCATTTGAGCGGTTTTAGGTAACCCTAGCTGATTCGCCTTCAACCAAGCCGAGTCGGCAAAGATCTCCCGCGGCGTTCCGGTTTTGATCAAATGTCCCTTTGCCATCACCCAAACCGTGTCGGCATAATCCGCCACATCGTCCATCTGGTGGGTCACGAGCACAATTGTCTGCCCTTCTTCACGATGCAGGCGTTCAAACATTTGCATCATTTCGTGCCGCCCAGCCGGATCCAGACCGGCTGTCGGCTCATCCAGCACCAAAACTTCCGGTTGCATGGCCAACACACCGGCAATGGCCACTCTTCGCATTTGCCCGCCAGACAGATCAAATGGCGACTTTTCTAATACATCATGCGGCAGACCGACCATCGTAATCATTTTATCCGCCAACGCTAAAGCATCCTGCTCGCTCACACCAAAGTTTTGCGGTCCAAAAGCAATGTCCTTAGCCACGGTTTGTTCAAACAGTTGATTCTCGGCAAACTGAAAAACCATACCAACTTTTTGCCGCAACGGTTTCAGATTCTTATTACTCGTTTCATTAGTGATGACCTTATCGCCAATCGTGACAGTTCCGGAAGTCGGCTTTAGTAATGCATTCAAGTGTTGCAAAATGGTCGACTTGCCCGAACCGGTGTGGCCGATAATCGCCGTATAACTACCATCATGAATGGTTCCGGAAACATCTTTGATCCCGTCACCAGCGAAAGGCGTACCTGCCTGATACGTAAAGCTCACATGGTCGAATGTAATGTCCACAGGTAGTCTACCAACCTTTCATTGTCCAAATATGCTTCTGGCATTGTGACACCGCGCTGAATCAAGGCGTCTTTTAACCGCTCGGAATACGGCACATCAAGCCCTAAGCGCAATAGGTCTGTCCCATGTGCAAAGATCTCGCTAGGCGTTCCGATTTCGTTAATCTTCCCGTCATTAAGTAAAATAATCCGATGCGCAGATGCCGCTTCATCAATATCATGGGTAATTGACAAAACGGTGAGCCCCAATTCATCTTTGAGTTCCCGAATCACACCCAACACTTCCTGGCGACCGGCCGGATCTAGCATTGATGTTGATTCATCCAGGATAATAATCTCCGGGCGCTGGGCAATAATGCCGGCAATCGCCACTCGTTGCTTCTGGCCGCCAGACAACCGCGCCGGCTCCCGGTCAGCAAAAGCCGTCATGCCAACGCGTTTGAGGGCTTCATCCACCCGGCGAATCATGTCATCTCGTGGGACACCGCAATTTTCCAATCCGAATGCCACATCATCGGCAACCGTCGCACCCACAAACTGATTGTCCGGATTCTGGAAAACAATCCCAACCTTGGCGCGAATATCCCACACGGTTTCTTCGCTAAGCGTCATCCCGGCAACTTCAACCGTGCCCGATTCTGGCGCCAGCAGTCCATTTAAATTTTTCGCCAGCGTACTCTTACCGCTACCATTATGGCCGATAATTGCCAGCCACTCACCTTTAGCCACATCAAACGACACATCTGTCAGTGCTTGACGTTTTGCTTCCGGATAAGTGTAATTCAAGTGTTGAACATGAATGACGTTGCCCACAATGCCCCTTCTTCCTACGCTTTGTATACCGAACAATGATACCATATTTTACCGAATTGTTGGACGATCCCTACTTCAAATACGAGATGTACCGCTAGTCGTTTCAGTGACCGCCGGGACTAATTAGCCAATTCAATCATCTTTTCGTAATATCCGGATCGGTACAAAGAAACCCGAAAAAGACCGTAAAAATCAACGCAATCAGCCCTAGAAGCCATGCCTGTACTTGCACCATTCCAACATGAGACATCACAATCCCAAACCGACTCTGGCCATTGACAACCAATTGCCGATAGAATTGACTTTGGATAAGGAAAATGAGCCAAAACATGAGGGCTAAGCGTCCACCTTTTGCCGATAAACCCACAAGTAGCGAAATACTACCGGCAGGCATCACCCAGCTAAAGTTAAGAATCACCTGTAACAAAAACCCATCCAATGAGTGGGGATGCGTCAGATTGGCAAGCGGGTACCACTGCGCCAAAACCACCACGAGGAACCATAAAACAATAAGCGGTGTATAGGCCTTCATTAAAGAAAATGGTGTCTTGCTTCGTCTAAAGCGTGCTCCCATTAAATAGCCACATAAAGCCGCAAAAAGCCACAGATACGAAGACCAGTCGATAGTCACCGCCCCATTGTCCAACCGATAAACAGTGGGAATAAACAGCCCACCTATACTCATATTTGCAGGCGTAAATGCGAGTATCAAAACGACAAAGAAGATTGAAAGGATTGTCCAGCCGCCAACCAACAATAAGCCAAGTTGCAGCGGCGTTCGATATTGAAACCAAGTACGCATATTAGCATGACCTCCATTATGTCGCAGTATACAGGAAAAATCGGATTAGTAGTGCGCATGGAGCTAGAAAGTTTGGCGAATTGAGGACCAATTTACCGCGCGTCATGGCTGGCTTTGTTTTAAGGCTAATGCTTTTTTAACTCGACCCCAGTATTTAAAAAGAATTCTCTTCCGCGTGTCGGCGAAGAGAATTCTTTTTAGTTGATAGATTTAATTACGGCAACAAGTTTGGTTACGCTTGCTTTCGAGGCGCTGGTTCATACTTCATCATAACGCGCTCACCAGCCCAGCAATCCACATGTAAGAGCCATGAACACCATGGTCAAAACGGGTATCACGTCCATGGTCGCTTACATGCCGACTGCTGATCGCAATAGTTTGCGATTGCACAAAAAAATCATTTAATGATGGAGACACCGGTTGCCCGGTGCTCTCAAGCTAGACTAAGCAGGATTAAACCTGCCATCATCGTAACGCTCCATCGATCAAATGATCAAAGTTGGTTGACCTCGAGGGCCAGCCCTTTTAACTGAATTTAGACGAGCTCAATGATAACCATTGGTGCACCGTCACCGCGACGTGGCGCAGTCTTCAAAATGCGGGTATAGCCGCCTTTGCGATCTGCGTATTTTGGTGCCAAGTCACTGAACAGTTTTTGTAAAGCGGACTTCACAATCACACTGTCTTCTTGTTCTTCGACACTCGCAATTTCGTTGCGCACATAAGCTGCTGCTTGGCGGCGTGCATGTAAATCGCCACGCTTGCCCAAGGTGATCATTTTTTCAGCAGTTGAACGAACTTCCTTAGCGCGGGCTTCGGTTGTAACGATTCGTTCGTTGATCAGCAGATCCGTTGTCAAATCGCGTAGCATTGCCTTACGCTGTGAGCTGGTCCGCCCTAATTTACGGTAACTCATGGATTGGCCTCCTTTTCGAAATTAGTCTTCTTTACGCAATCCTAAGCCAAGATCTGCCAACTTGTTTTTAACTTCTTCAAGTGACTTGCGGCCTAAGTTACGAACTTTCATCATATCGGCTTCTGTTTTGTTGGTTAACTCCTGGACCGTATTAATCCCGGCACGCTTCAAGCAGTTGTAGGAACGAACCGACAAGTCAAGCTCTTCGATGGTCATCTCAAGCATTTTTTCCTTGTGCGTTTCTTCTTTTTCAACCATAATTTCAGCGTTCTTAGCTTCATCCGTCAAATTGACGAAAATATCCAGGTGTTCAGTCAGGATCTTCGCTGCTAAGCTGATGGCCTCACGTGGCGAGATTGAGCCATTAGTCCAAACATCCAGCGTTAACTTGTCGAAATCATTCCGACGGCCAACACGGGTGCTTTCAACTTGATAGTTAACCCGGCTGATCGGGGTGAAAATCGAGTCGATCGGCAAAACACCGATTGGCATGTCATCAGACTTATTCTGGTCAGCTGCCACATACCCGCGACCCTTTTTAACGGTCATACGTACATGGAAGTGCCCGCCGTCTGCAACAGTACAGATATACTGTTCAGGATTTAAGACCTCAACATCAGGATCAGCGACGATATCAGCAGCAGTTACCTTAGCCGGACCGTTGACATCAATTTCGATGTTCTTATCTTCATCAGTGTTCATCTTGAGTGCCAATTTCTTGATATTCAAAATGATCTGAGTCACATCTTCCAATACACCATCAATTGTGGAGAACTCATGAAGTACCCCATCAATTTGAATGCTGCTGACAGCTGCGCCCGGTAATGAAGAAAGAAGGATCCGCCGCAACGAGTTACCTAACGTAGTACCGTAGCCGCGTTCCAACGGTTCAACCACAAACTTGCCATAGTTGGTGCTTTCGTCAACTTTGGTAATGTTCGGCTTTTCGAATTCGATCATCTAGTTTGTACCCCTTTCAAAACGAGAAGTGAAGATTTGTCTGCCTGACCGCCATAACGGTCGAAGGGTAACAATTAAACACGACGACGCTTTGGAGGACGAGAACCGTTATGCGGAACCGGTGTAACATCACGGATCGCAGTAACTTCAAGACCTGTTGCCTGAAGTGAACGGATTGCAGCTTCACGACCAGAGCCTGGGCCCTTAACCGCAACTTCAACCGACTTCATGCCATGTTCCATTGATTCCTTCGCCGCAGCTTCAGCAGCCATCTGCGCAGCAAACGGTGTTGACTTACGACTACCTTTAAACCCGAGTGCACCAGCAGAGGACCAAGCGATCGCATTGCCGCGAGGGTCCGTGATCATTACTAAGGTGTTGTTGAAGGTTGAGTGGATATGAGCCACGCCAGATTCAACGTTTTTGCGGACACGGCGCTTCCGCGTAGTTTTTCTACCTGCCATCGATCAATGACCTCCTTTAATTATTTTTTCTTACCTGCCATCGTTGCTTTTTTCCCTTTACGGGTGCGAGCATTGTTCTTGGTATTTTGTCCACGAACCGGCAAGCCACGACGATGACGGATGCCGCGATATGAACCGATTTCCATCAATCGCTTGATGTTCAAGTTCACTTCACGACGGAGATCGCCTTCAACTTTGTATGAGTCCAAAGCTGCACGAATCTTGTCTTCTTGTTCTGGGGTTAGGTCATCTTGACGAACATCTTCCGGAACACCGGCAGTCTTGAGAACCTTTTGAGCGGTTGTCTTGCCGACACCATAGATATAAGTTAAGGCAATGACAATTTGCTTACCACGTGGTAAGTCGACACCTGCGATACGAGCCATGTACAATGACACCTCCTATTTTTTAATTTATATTATCCCTGGCGTTGCTTATGCTTTGGGTTTGCAGAGCAGATAATCATGACCCGACCCTTACGACGGACCACTTTGCAGTGCTCGCACATCTTTTTAACAGATGGACGTACTTTCATGAGAATTTAGCCTCCTTGAGTTGGCAACTACTTGAAACGGTATGTGATCCGGCCCTTGGTCAAATCATAAGGTGAAAGTTCAACCGTCACCTTGTCACCTGGTAAAATGCGAATGTAGTGCATCCGAATTTTACCGGAAACATGGGCGAGGATCTCGGCACCATTTTCAAGCTTGACTTTGAACATCGCGTTGGGTAGGGTATCCGTCACGGTGCCTTGGATCTCAATTACATCGTCTTTTGCCACGAAGTGTTTCCTCCTAAAAATTATTGGTTCTATTAACGCGCGAAAAGGGTGAGGCCGATTGGCACTCACCGCATACCGCGATATTGTACCATAATTCTTCGACTTTGAAAACAGTCATGAGGGGCGTGCAATCGTCCAAGCACTTACTTTGCCACAGCAGCCAAAATCGTCTTGATATCTGCAAACACCTTATCGATGTCTTGATCACCATTAACAGTGTGGAGCAAACCCTTCTTTTGGTAGAAGTCTAATAATGGCGTATTCATCTCGATGTTTACTTTAAGACGGTTTTTAACGGTTTCCGGCTTATCATCTTCGCGTTGGAAGAATTCGTGGCCGCCACAGCGATCACATGTGCCGGCAACCTTTGGCGGGTTGTAGATTTTGTGATAAGTTGCACCACATGTCTTACAGATAAACCGACCAGACAAGCGGTCAACTAACTTTGCAGGCGCAACATCAATATTGATAACAGCATCTAACGGCTTCTTAAGATCAGCTGTGATCGTTTCGAGTGCCTCTGCTTGTTGGATGGTGCGCGGAAAGCCGTCAAGCATGTAGCCCGCATCGGTATCGGACTCAGCAAGGCGCTCCTTGACAATGCCATTGGTAACCGAGTCGGGTACCAGTTGACCTTTATCAATAAAGCCTTTTGCTTCCTTACCTAATGCTGTGCCAGCAGCCATCGCGGCTCGGAACATATCTCCGGTGGAAATATGTGCTATCGGATAAGTATCCTCAATCCGTTCTGCCTGCGTGCCTTTCCCTGCACCGGGAAGTCCCATTAAAATGAGATTCACGTTGCATCCTCCTCTAATTGTACGCGCTGGCATGTATTTAAAACTGCTGTGAACAGCTTCTAAACGATTTAACGTTGAAACTTGCCAGTTTGTACGCTGCTTTTAACGCGTCAACCTTTGAAAATGGCTGACTTCTGATATCGTTTACTTCTTATCGTTCTTAACCAAATCGCCGCGAATAAATCCGACGTACTCACGCTTCATGAGTAAGCCGTCCAATTGGCGAACCAATTCAATAGCGGTCATGACAACAATCAACAGGCTCGTACCACCAAGTCCGATTGATTGCGGCAGCCCCCAAATGTTGGCAGCCAGTTGTGGCAGTAAGGCAACCAAACCAAGGAACAAAGCACCCACTGTTGATAAGCGCATGAGTAGCCGTGAGATATAATTCTCGGTTTCCTTACCCGGCCAAACACCGGGAATATAGCTGCCTTGTTTGGTTAAGTTTTCTGCGACCTTCTCGGGATTAACCTGAACGAACGCATAGAAGAACGTGAACAGAATAATCAAAAGCGTATAGATCGCAGTTCCGGCTGGCTTTTGCATATTGAAGACATTAGTCATGACTTGATACCATCCGTCAGTCCCATGATTCTTCTGAAAAGCCATTAAAATTGTTTGCGGCGTCACAATAAAGGAACTCGCAAAAATAACCGGGATAACACCGGCAACGTTAACTTTAAGCGGTAGGTAACTGTTGCTGCCCGCGCTGGTAACGCGCCGAGTGTACTGAATTGGAATTTTATAATTAGCTTGCTGCACCCAGGTGACAAATGTGATAACCAGGATCACGATGACTGCCAAAGCTGCTAAAAACGCAATTCCTTTCCAGATTTCAGAACCAGAGTATACCTGAACGTTATCCCGATATAACTCTTGGAGACCTGAAGGCAGGCGTGCCACAATCCCAGAGAAGATCAACAGCGAAACCCCGTTACCAAGGCCTTTATCAGTAATCTGTTCACCCATCCACGTCAGCAACATTGTGCCGCCTGTAAGGATGATACCGATTGTGATATAGGTACTAACGGACGGATTTTTAACCAAGCCCATCGAACTTAACGTTTGAAAGCCGGCCGTAATCCCAATTGCCTGAAAGAACCCAAAAGCGATGGTCAGATAACGAGTAACTTGATTCAGCTTACGCCGACCGACTTCCCCTTGCTTGCTCCACTCGACAAATTTCGGAACGATATCCATCTGCAGCAGCTGAACCACAATTTGGGCCGTAATATACGGCGAAACCCCCATCGAAAAGATGGAGTATTGTGCCAATCCGCCACCACTGACAGTATCCAGCAGTGAGATCAAGCCTGTCGAGCCGATTGACTGCAGCGCCTTGGCATTAACACCGGGAACCGCAATCAGTGTACCTAATCGATAGACCAATAAAACCGCTAAAGTGAAGAGGATCTTGTTACGGATGTCTTTGACCTTGAGCGCGTTTTTTAGGGTCCTCAGCATTAGATCACCTCAATCGAACCGCCAGCTGCTTCAACGGCAGCTTTTGCTGCGGTTGAAGCTTTTGCAACCTTAATGGTCAATTTTTTCTCAAGTTTACCGTCTGCCAGCAACTTAACACCGTTCTTTTCGTTCTTAACAATCCCGGCATCGATCAAGGCTGCTGGTGTAACTTCAGCACCGTCATCGAAGCGATTAAGATCGGAAAGGTTAACGATTGCATATTCTTTGCGGTTAATGTTGTTGAAACCGCGCTTTGGCATCCGGCGGAATAATGGCATCTGGCCACCTTCGAAGCCAAGACGCGTCTTGCCGCCTTGTCGTGCCAATTGACCTTTTGTCCCTTTACCAGCTGTCTTACCTTGACCGCTAGAAGTACCACGGCCCAGACGCTTGCGGGCATGACGGGAGCCGACACTCGGCTTTAATTCGTGCAATTGCATACTCTTGGGCACCTCCTTGTCGAAATAATGTATTAATCTTTGATTTCTTCAACCGAAACCAAGTGTGAAATCTGGAAAATCGCACCACGAGTGGCTGCGTTGTCTGGTTTAATCACCGAGCTGTTCACCCGATTTAAGCCTAATTCCTTCACAATTTTACGTTGCTTAGGAAGACGGTGGGCAGCACTACGGGTCAAAGTAATCTTCAATTGAGCCATGTGTTTACCTCCTAGTCTTCAAGCGATGACGCAGAAACGCCGCGTAATTCAGCAACTTGTTCGCGGGTGCGCAACTGTGTAAGTCCATCCATTGTTGCCCGAATCATATTGATTGGTGTGTTACGGCCAAGGGATTTGCTGGTGATATCAGCGATTCCGGCAAGTTCCATAACGGAACGGATAGCGCCACCAGCAGCAACCCCAGAACCTTCTTCAGCAGGCTTCAGCAAAACTTCACCAGCGCCGAAGTGGCCGATTACTTCATGAGGAATCGTGGTGCCGACAATTGGCACTTCAATGAGGCTCTTCTTAGCTGCGTCAACAGCTTTACGGATTGCTTCAGGTACTTCTTGGGCTTTGCCGGTTGCGAAGCCGACGTGACCGTTCTTATCGCCAACGATTGCAATTGCTGCAAACCGTAGACGGCGACCACCTTTAACAACCTTTGTAACCCGGTTGATGGCAACGACCTGGTCTTCTAAGTCCAATTGGTTTGGATCGATAAATGATGCCATGTGTTGGTTATCCTCCTTTTTTCTAGAATTCGAGGCCATTTTCACGTGCTGCTTCAGCTAAAGCGGCAACGCGACCATGGTACAGATAACCACCACGGTCAAAGACCACAACTTTATGACCATCTGCAACTGCGCGCTTGGCGATCAATGCGCCAACCTGAGCAGCCGCGTCAGTCTTGTTTTCAGGATCTTTAATGTCCTTATCAAGAGTGGAGGCACTTGCTAGCGTCACACCCGCTACGTCATCAATTAATTGCGCGTAGATGTTTTTATTGGAACGGAAAACGTTCAAGCGTGGGCGCTCGCTCGTACCAGAAATCTTGCCTCGTACGCGGGCGTGACGCCGTTGCCGAGTCTTATTCTTATCTGGCTTTGAAATCACAATGTTCACCTCTTGTTAAATTTGTTGAAGGTTACGACTACTTACCAGTCTTACCTTCCTTACGACGGACATGTTCGTCAACATAACGAATACCTTTACCCTTATAAGGTTCAGGTGCACGGACGGAACGAACAACGGCTGCGAATTGACCAACAACCTGTTTTGAGATCCCACTGATGATGATCTGAGTGGTGCTTGGGACTTCAACAGTAACACCTTTTGGCGCGGTCATTTCAACTGGATGTGAGTAACCGACGTTCAAAACAAGTTTTTCGCCTTGCTTCTGCGCACGGTATCCAACACCAACCAGCTTCATTTCTTTCTTATAGCCTTCGGTAACCCCAACGACCATGTTGTTTAAGTTGGCACGCATCGTACCATGGATGGCCTTGTAGGAATCATCGGGACGGGTGAAATTAATTTCGTCGCCTTCCTGATGTAATTCGATTTCCGGGGCAAAATGACGGGTCAATTCGCCTTTAGGGCCCTTAACCGTAATATTGTCACCATCTTTGGTAACAGTAACACCGGCTGGGACTTTGATGACTTTATAACCAATACGACTCACTTATCGGCACCTCCTTTTTGATGTTATGAATTACCAAACGTAAGCGAGTACTTCGCCGCCAACGTTTTTGGCACGAGCTTCCTTATCGGTGATAACACCTTCGGAAGTTGAGATAATTGCAATCCCTAAACCGTTTAAAACCTTAGGAACAGCATCACTCTTAACGTATGAGCGCAAACCCGGTTTGGAAATCCGCTTCAAGCCGGAAATAACCCGTTCATTGTTCTTACCATACTTCAAGAAAATGCGGATCACACCTTGCTTGTCATCATCGATAACTTCGTAGTCACGGATGAACCCTTCACGTTTAAGAATCTCAGAAATGTCTTTCTTCATCTTTGATGCAGGTACGACCAAGGATTCGTGACGCACCATATTAGCGTTACGGATCCGGGTCAAGTAATCTGCGATTGGATCGGTCAAGACCATTGATTTAACCTCCTTTGTCTAGTGATTACCAGCTAGCTTTGCGCATGCCTGGAATTTGGCCGGCATGTGCTAACTCACGAAGGCAAATCCGGCAGAGTTTGAATTTACGATATACGGAATGCGGACGGCCACACCGTTGGCACCGCGTATATTCCTGGACTGCAAATTTTGCAGGCCGTTTGTTTTTAGCGATCATTGACTTCTTAGCCAAGTAGCGGACCTCCCTTATTTGGCGAATGGCATCCCGACTTGCGTGAGCAACTCGAGTGCCTCTTCATCAGTATTTGCCGTTGTAACAATCACAACATCCAACCCACGAACCCGATTAACCTTATCGTAATCGATTTCTGGGAAGATCAGTTGTTCTCTAACACCCAATGTATAGTTCCCGCGGCCATCGAAGGACTTAGGGGAAATACCGTGGAAGTCACGAACACGCGGCAGGGAAACATTGATCAGCTTATCTAAGAAATCATACATGCGTTCGCCGCGCAATGTTACCTTGGCGCCGATTGGCATACCTTCACGTAAGCGGAAACCGGCAATACTCTTCTTGGCCTTGGTGATCAGCGGATGCTGGCCAGAGATTAGCGTCAATTCTTCTACCGCTTCATCCAATAACTTAGCATTCTGAGTTGCATCACCAACACCCATGTTCAAAACGATCTTTTCAATCTTAGGTGCCTGCATGGTGCTCTTATAGTTGAACTTGCTTACCAATGCAGGGGCGATTTCTTTGCTATAACGTTCTTCAAGACGATTCTCCATGAAAAAGTTTGTCCTCCTTCCCTATTATTTATCGATTGCGGTGCCAGACTTCTTAGCAATCCGCACTTTATTGCCATCTTTAACTTCAGAACCGATGCGAGTCGGCTTGTTGGTTTCAGGATCCAGAAGCATCACGTTTGAAACGTGAATAGGTGCCTCTTTGTCGATGATACCGCCTTGCGGATTCGTATTGTTCGGCTTCTGGTGCTTCTTGATCATGTTGATGCCTTCAACAACGACTTTGTCAGCGCTCTTGAGGACTTTCGTGATCTGGCCTTCTTTGCCGGCATCTTTGCCGCGCATGACCCGCACTTTGTCACCAGTTTTGAACTTCATGTATCGCACCTCCTATTTGGTCAGAATGATTAAAGCACTTCGGGCGCTAAGGAGACGATCTTCATGAAATCGCCGTCACGCAATTCACGTGCCACAGGTCCAAAGATACGAGTCCCACGTGGGCTCTTGTCAGCATTGATGATGACAGCTGCGTTCTCATCGAACTTGATGTAGGAACCGTCAGCACGGCGAGCGCCTGACTTGGTACGAACAATCACAGCTTTAACAACATCAGCCTTCTTGACAACGCCACCTGGTGTTGCTTGTTTTACAGTTGCGACAACAACGTCCCCGATATTACCGGTCTTGCGGTATGAACCACCAAGTACCTTAATGACAAGGATTTCGCGCGCGCCTGAGTTATCTGCTACTTTAAGACGACTTTCTTGCTGAATCACGGATTTGGTCCTCCTTTCACTCTAAAAATGATTAGATGATAACTGCCTTTTCGACAATATTCAATAAACGGAAACGCTTATTGCGTGATAAAGGACGAGTTTCCGCGATTTGGACAATATCGCCAACTTTAGCGCTATTGTCTTCGTCATGCGCATAAAACTTCTTGGAATACTTAACCCGTTTGCCATAAACAGGGTGTGTGTTATATGTGCTGACTTCCACGGTGATGGTCTTGTCCATTTTATCCGAGACCACGCGGCCTTGATAAACTTTACGAGAATTACGTTCTGCCAAGGTAAATGTCTCCTTTCCGATTATTTATTGAGTTCCTGTTGCCGAAGGACCGTTTTGATCCGTGCAATGTTTTTCCGAACTTGCTTCAAGCGAGCGGTGTTTTCCAATTGGCCAGTCGCCTGTTGGAAGCGCAAGTTGAACAGTTCTTCTTTATATTGCTTCTCTTTGTCGAGCATCTCAGCAGTGGTTAATGCAGTAATTTCTTTAGCCTTCATTTGATTGCCCACCTACTTCCTCGCGTGAAACGATCTTGGTGCGGATTGGGAGTTTGTTGGATGCTAAACGCAAAGCTTCCTTTGCGACTGCCTCGGACACGCCGCCGACTTCAAACATGATCTTTTCACGTTTAACGACTGCAACCCATCCAGTTGGTGCACCTTTACCATTACCCATCCGGACGCCGACACCTTTACTGGTGTAGGACTTGTGAGGGAAAATGCGGATCCATACTTTCCCACCACGCTTCATATAACGGGTCATTGCAACACGCGCTGCTTCGATCTGGCGGTTGGTGATCCAATGGGATTCCAATGCTTCCAAACCATATTCGCCGAAGTCAACGTTCTTGCCGCCCTTGGCTGCACCGCGCATCTTCCCACGGAATTCACGACGATGCTTGACACGCTTAGGTACTAACATTGATTATTTCCCTCCTTTCGCATTATTTTGCTGTGGCTTTTCAGGTAAAATTTCACCACGATTGATCCAGGTTTTGATCCCGATCCGGCCATAAGTCGTTGCTGCTTCTTCCCATGCATAGTCGATATCGGCACGCAAGGTATGCAGCGGAACCAAACCTTCATTGTAATGTTCACGACGTGCAATATCAGCACCGTTTAAACGACCGGAGGCTTGGGTTTTGATTCCCTTAGCACCGGCACGCATGGTACGTTGCATTGCTTGACGCATTGCACGACGGAATGCGATCCGTTGTTCAAGCTGACGCGCGATGTTTTCGCCGACAAGCTTGGCATCCAAATCAGGTTTTTTGATTTCTACAATATTGATGTGAACTTGGCGACCAGTCAGCTTATTGAGCTGCTTACGCAAGTTTTCAACTTCAGAACCGCCTTTACCGATAACCATACCCGGTTTAGCAGTATGAACGGAAATGTTGACGCGCTTTGCAGCACGTTCAATTTCAATACGTGATACTGAAGCATCTTGCAGCTTCTTATTGATGAAGTTTCGGATTTCAATGTCTTCATGCAAGTAGTCAGCAAAGTCTTTGTCTGCATACCACTTGGCATCCCAGTCACGGATGACACCGACACGGAAACCGGTTGGATTAATCTTTTGACCCACGCGTTATCCCTCCTTATGCTTCTTTTTCGGATACAACCACGGTAACGTGGCTTGTCCGTTTATTGATCGGTGATGCGCTCCCCTTAGCACGAGGACGGAACCGTTTGAGGGTCGGGCCTTCGTTGACATAAGCTTTGCTTACATAAAGGTTTTGTGCATCTAAGTCATAGTTATGTTCTGCATTAGCAATAGCAGACTTGAGTACCTTTTCGATGATCGGAGAACCGGAACGAGGTGTGAACTCAAGAATTGCCAGTGCTTCAGCAACATCGCGACCACGAATCAAGTCGATTACCAAGCGCGCTTTGCGAGCAGCAATCCGAACCGTCTTGGCCGTTGCCGTTGCAGACGTAATTTGATCAGCCATGAATGTTGTGCTCCTTTCTAGCGTGCTGTTGTCTTCTTGTCATCGGTGTTGTGACCGCGGAAGGTACGCGTAGGAACAAATTCGCCTAACTTGTGACCAACCATGTCTTCACTCACGAAAACCGGGACATGCTTGCGACCATCGTAAACGGCGATGGTGTAGCCAATGAAACTTGGAAAAATAGTAGAACGACGCGACCATGTACGAATAACGGTCTTCTTGTCGTTATCTGCCTGCGCTTCAATCTTCTTCAGGAGATGAGCGTCGGCAAAAGGTCCTTTTTTAAGACTGCGACCCATTGTGTGACCTCCTTTAATCGATGTAACACTTCAATGTGTTTACTTCGTCTTGCGGTGACGAACGATGAATTTCTCGGATTTAGCCTTGTGATCCCGGGTCTTCTTACCCAAGGTCTTCTTGCCCCAAGGTGATAATGGTGACGGACGACCGATTGGTGCTTTACCTTCACCACCACCATGCGGGTGATCGTTAGGGTTCATAACTGACCCACGAACAGTCGGACGGAAGCCCAACCAGCGCTTACGGCCAGCTTTACCAATGCTAATCAATTCGTGTTGTTCGTTACCAACCGCACCGATAGTCGCACGGTTCTCGGCTAATACCAAGCGAACTTCGCCGGAAGCAAGTTTGATGGTAACGTACTTATCATTATCCTTACCCAGTAACTGAGCGGAAACGCCGGCAGAACGTGCTAGTTGTGCGCCTTTGCCAGGTTTGAGTTCAATGTTATGGATGGTGGTACCAGCTGGGATGTTCTTTAACTTCAATGTGTTGCCGACTTTGATGTCAACATCGTCACCGGAGTAAACCTTATCGCCAACCTTAAGTCCCTTTGGTGCCAAGATGTAGGACTTAACCCCATCTTCATAATGCAATAATGCAATGTTAGCGGTCCGATTTGGATCGTATTCGATTGCTTTAACCGTTGCGGCCATATTGTCTTTATTGCGTTTAAAATCGATCACACGATAAAACTGTTTGTGACCACCGCCACGATGACGCACAGTGATGTGTCCGTGAGCATTGCGCCCTGCTGTATGGCTTTGGCTGACCAGCAAAGTCTTTTCAGGCTTTGTCTTGGTGATTTCAGCAAAGTCTGAGCCGGACATGTTGCGCCGGCCATTGCTTGTTGGTTTGTACTTAATAATCGCCACGTGTTTAACCTCCTATAACAAATTTTTGTTACTTGTTATCGTTATCTTCATCAGCGAAGATCTTGATTTCTTTTGAATCGGCGCTCAAGGCAACCAAGGCCTTACGACGACGACGCGTCATGCCTTCGTAACGACCTTGGCGCTTCTTCTTGCCGCGAACGTTTGCAATGTTGACATTAACAACCTTCACGCCGAAGATTTCTTCAACTGCTTTGCGAACTTGGGGCTTTGTTGCATGAATTGCAACTTCGAATGTGTATTTACGGTTGTCCATTTCAGCCATCGATTGCTCGGTGACGATCGGACGTAAAATGATATCGCGTGCTTCCATTATGCAAGCACCTCCTCAATCTTTTGGAGCGCAGATTGGGTTAAGATCAATTTCTTGTAGTTAACAGCGTCCAAGACGTTGATACCCTCTGCAGGAACAACTTTCACATTCGGCAGGTTACGTGCAGCTTTGGCAGCAACATCATTGCCATCTTCAAGCACAACCAGTGCCTTATCGTTGACTTTGATTCCGTCCAAGACATTTAAAAATGCCTTGGTCTTTGGAGCATCAAAGCTCAAGCCATCAACAACGACCAGATCGCCATCGAGAACTTTTTGTGAAAGTACGGATTTAATCGCCAAGCGCCGAACCTTCTTAGGCAGCTTGTAAGCATAGCTGCGTGGTGTCGGGCCAAAGACGATCCCACCGCCGCGCCATTGTGGACTGCGGATTGAACCTTGGCGGGCACGACCGGTACCCTTTTGACGCCAAGGCTTACGACCGCCGCCTGAAACAGCGGAACGGTTTTTAACGGCGTGAGTACCCTGACGAAGGGAAGCGCGTTGCATCACAACTGCGTCAAACACGACGTTTTCATTTGGTTCGACTGCCCAGATTGCATCGTTGAGTTCAACCGTGCCGTTTTCTGAGCCGTCTTGCTTATATAAAGTAACGTTAGCCATTAGTTATTGTCCTCCCTTCGTATTATTTAGCTGCTTTAACAGCAGAACGGATTGTAACAAAGGACTTGTTAGCACCTGGGACATTGCCTTTGATCAACAGGACATTGTGTTCTGTATCGGCGGCAACGACTTGCAGGTTTTGCATGGTGCGGGTATGGTTACCCATCCGGCCAGGAAGCTTCTTACCCTTGAAGACTTTGTTGATGATAGCTCCAAGTGAACCTGGACGACGATGGTAGCGAGAACCGTGTGCCATAGGGCCGCGGGACTGACCATCTTTCTTGATATTACCTTGATAACCATGACCTTTGGAAGTACCGGTGACGTCCACAATGTCGCCTGCTGCGAATTCGTCAGCTTTAACTTCGCTGCCGACTTCATAATCACTAAGCGCTACATCGCGGATTTCGCGAACGAAGCGCTTAGGGGTCGTGTCAGCCTTTTTGGCGTGACCGACGCTTGGCTTATTCGTCAAGACTTCACGCATATCGCCGTAGCCCAACTGAACTGCTTCGTAACCATCAGATTCAACGGTCTTGACTTGCATTACAACGTTGGGTGTTACGTCAATTACAGTAACGGGAACAAGTTCGCCGTTATCGGTGAAGACCTGCGTCATGCCAACTTTTTTGCCTAAGATTCCTTTACGTGCCATGGGTACACCTCCTATTTTCTAAGAATTATAATTTAATTTCGATATCGACGCCGCTTGGCAAATCGAGCTTCATTAAAGCATCAACTGTCTTCGGTGTTGGGTTAACAATATCAATCAGACGTTTGTGCGTCCGCATTTCGAATTGTTCACGTGAATCCTTGTACTTATGTGGGGAACGTAAAACCGTGTAAATTGTACGTTCCGTTGGCAGAGGGATCGGACCTGAAATTGTTGCGCCTGTACGCTTTGCAGTGTCAACGATCTTGTCTGCGGATTGATCGAGAATCCGGTGTTCATAAGCCTTAAGCCGGATCCGAATCTTTTGTTTTGCCATTGTGTGACCTCCTTCGTCTATTATCAGTTAGTAGACTAGCTCCGTGAAAATTACCAACTCGCCACCGTGGCAAAGCGGCCGGGCGTGTCGCAACCTCTCACATCCACGCTACTCTGGTTCATCTCTGGAACCAAGTGCATAGTTATCCCCTTTGAGAAACAGCACTCTTGATAGTATACAAAAACTCCCCCGCCATTACAAGGTTTTCTTTCGATTTGCACAAAAAAGTTTGTGCGCTTGATGCTGAGAAAAGCAAACTTGTTTTACTGATCAGCTGTATGTGCTACATTCAAATTAAATCCAGTATTCGATTTGATTAAGGAGCATGCCATGAAATTCGATCACTATAAAAAGTTTATCAACGTAGCCTTGGATCTTTTGCTCGGTCTGCTCGCTATTGTTGTCGTCATCTTCATGTTACGCTACATTATCGACATTGGGAGTTTAATCCTTCGACCGTTATCGGCTGACCTATTCGGCAAGGTCATTCAGGAAGTCACGAGTTTCTTTATGCTGTTTGAATTTGTCATTATGCTGATTCGCTACATTGAAGAGGGGCACCATATTCCGATTCGTTATCTCATTCTCATTTCGATGACGGCCATTTTACGGCAGCTGTTGGTCTTACACGATCGTGGTACCGAAACCTTGCTTTTGACATTGGCAATTCTCGTTTTAGCAGGCGTTTTGACGGTCTTCTCCTTTGTTAGTGGCGATTTCAAACACTCGCGCGGAGAACAGGATATTGATATCGATCAGCACTTTTGACTGTGGCGATCTTGTTTTGCCTTAGCTACTGATCCAGGCTCTGATGTATTCTTGTTCTTTAGCTCGGGTTATATGACTTCACGCAAAAAGGAATCGCAGCTGACCGTTGCGATTCCTTTTTGCGTGAATATATCCTGACCGGAGCATTCACAATTAGATAATTCCCTTTAATTAAAGTTTGCCAACCAAGTCAGCACCCGGCTTCAAGGTTTTCTCGCCAGGCTGCCAGTTCGCTGGGCAAACCTGATCACCGTGAGCGGCAACAAATTGTGCTGCCTGAAGCGTCCGCAAAATTTCGTCAGCGTTACGACCGATGCCGAAGTTGTTTACGACATAAGCTTGAATCACGCCATCAGGGTCAATAATAAAGGTGCCGCGGAACGCTTGCCCACTCGCTTCATCCCGAACATCCAGCGCCGTTGCCAGTTTACCAGCCGGATCGGCAAGCATCGGATACTGAATTTTCTTGATCGTCGGACTCGTCTCTGCCCATGCCATATGCACAAATTCGGTATCCTCAGAAGCGGAATAGATTTCGGCTCCTGCAGCTTTAAAACGATCGTAGTGATCCTGCAAATCGCCTAGTTCTGTGGGACAAACAAATGAAAAGTCAGCTGGGTAGAAACAGATTACTGCCCACTTACCTTGCAAATCCTTATTTGTCACCGTGTGAAAATCCCCATTTTGATAGGCGGTCAATGAAAAGTCCGGTAAATGCTGTCCAATAAAGCTCATAATATTCCCTCCATTTTTAGAATGATTATTATTTACAACTTAACGGTACCTTTTCATGCCCGCATTTTCAAGCCTAAATTGCCACGAATTACCTGTGACAGTTACACACATAAATCAAAAATGTTGCTGGTTAGCTTGCCTTCTTTCCAAACCGCCGATTAAAAAAACACCATCTGTTTCAATAGACAGTGTGTTTAAAAGTATGCTCTTAAGGCGTTATGTGAACTTCCTAGCGCAAACGGTTCCTTTCTTCATGCCGATAATGTGCCAAACCTTCTTCTAAGCCGCGAATGACATAATCACGAATATACTTTGGCGCAAGCACTTTGACTAACCCTGCCTGTCCTAGCAACCACATACGAATGCCAAAGCCATCATTAACCGGAATGGTGATGTGGTAGAACTTTTGCGCGTAAGGATTCTTGGACGTTGGCTGCTCATCGACTTTTTCATCATGAACGATGGCATCCGGAAAGCGGTCAAGGACAAAACGCGGGTCATAGCCATACAGGATTTCCAGATTAATTGGCTTGCCTAAGTATGGATACCATGTGTGTTTTTGTAACCGGCCGCCGCGAAAACGTGCTTCATAGGCATGTTGCGGTTGACGTCCATGGTAAGTAATATGGCTCATATCATCAAGCCGAAAGCGCACAAACTGACCATTGTCCGGATCATCAGGCTGCTCGTCACTACCATCAATAATGAGATAAAAAAATAAGTCACCAAAATATAATCCAGTTGGTAGGCGCCGATCAAAATGACGGGTTACGCCATGATAAGTATGATCGAAGCTAATGGTCTCATGTTTCAAAATCGCCTGACTCAAACGTGCCAACCGTGCTGTGAGTGCTACTTTTGGTACCCCTTTATACTCGAAGATCGGATTTCGTACCACATCGCTTAGGCTTCGATGCTCCGGCCCTTCAGGCAGCAACTGGTGAAGTAGCATTTTCATCTCGGAAGTTGCCAAGCCCCGACTTGCGGTCAAAATCAGCGTCATTGCTAATAACTGCCCGTCATCTAAGGGACTGTGGCCAGTTGATAGTACAGTTGACTTGAAGCGATAATCACCCGTGGTACTTTCGACAAATACATCCGGCTCGTCCATCACGTCATCGAACATCCGTTTAATGACACTAATATCACGCCGAATGGAAGACTCATCTTTATTAAACTCGTGCATTAAGGTTTGTTTGTTTAATACCTCTCCTCGCATGAGTCGCAGCATAATCGTTACAATTCGTTCCTGGCTTGACACGTTGCGCCACTTCCTAACGTCACCTAATAATAACAGTATCATACGCGTTCAAAAAACGTGCCGTCAATCATCTCAAGAAACCTTCCAAGCTCATGATGTATTGAACAGCCTAGAGATCGGTCGAATTCACATTCACTTTCCATAACGCGTTCGCCGGCGCAGGGATCTGCGTGTAAGGACCTTGGGCGCAATGGTCAAAGACCGACCATCACGGTTAAGGCCACTTATGTTCTAGCTCATGCC
>NZ_JBVAYD010000035.1:0-21626 GCF_055413445.1 Lacticaseibacillus sp. 22
CCTCACACTGCGGGGGTTTATTTATGTATTGGTCAGCCGGTGGGAGGCCGGCTGACGATTTCTACTTTGGAGGAGTAAAAATGAAAAAGTTGGGTTGGGGTTTGTATAGGAATGAGTGGGTGGCTCATTTCTATGTTGCTAATACTACAGAGCAGATGTGACGAAATTGTGACGGTGATATGGTATTTGTATTATTCATCCAAGGTGAAAGCATGATGGCATGCTAAATAGCCTTTCATTGTTGGCCTTTCGCTTGATCAGCCACTGGCACCGATGATATCCATGACTGGTTTGGCATTTGTAGGGCGCCTGCGGATAGAACTGCGGCAACTATTTGCGTTTCTCTTTTAATGATTTATGTTATGTAACGCAACAGCACTGTTGCATAAAGAACCCCCGGGGGAGAAGAAACGGGTAAAGCGCGATTGAGGCGTCCCCGATAACGGCCAGCAACTATTGCTAATTGGCGGTGAAGCTAGTGATAACCAGTAGCAAGTTGGCTGACGGCCGTTAAAAGAGAATCGAATCAACCGATGCCATCACGATGATTATCTTGATGTGGCCGCATCGTTACGTAATGGCAAGTAGACGCGTTCTACATGAAGAAAAATCGGTGAGGACGGGATTTTGACAACCTCCGAATGAGATTCGTTGCGTTTTTTAAAGATCAAAAGTGAACTCACTATCGCTCACTGGTCAAATACGCTTTAGTTTCATAAGGCCGGAGCGTATTTTCAGCGTCGTCGTCATAGTTGCTGATGAGTAGCTTGGCTGAAGGTGACAGCTGTTTGGCGATATCGCGAGTCAACGTCTGGTCGGTGAAGTTGCTGATGACGAGCAGTTCTTGTTTGGCGGCGTGGCGCTGGTACATGTATACATCAGGATCGTCTGGGTCGAGTAAGGTGTAAGCGCCGTAAACAATCAGATCAGGGTATTGTTTACGCAGCCGAATGAGTTTTTGATAAAAGAAGAAGACCGAATCGGAATCTGCCAGTGCAGCGGTTGCGTTAATGTCCGTGTAGTTTGGGTTCACGGCTAGCCAAGGAGTGCCTGCGGTGAAGCCGGCTTGCGGTGCAGGTGACCATTGCATCGGGGTCCGGGCGTTATCACGGGAACGACGGTGGATTCTTTTTAACATATCTTCTGGCGCAAGAGCATGTTGCTGTTCAACAAGTTCATGCCAAGCGTTTAGGGTGTCGAGGTCGCGGTAATCGTGAATGGATGGGAAGGCAACGTTGGTCATGCCAAGTTCTTCACCTTGATAAATGTAAGGCGTCCCTTCCAGAAAATGCAAAGTGGCGGCGAGCATTTTGGCAGAGTGAACCCGAAAAGCAGGGCGATCGTCCCCAAAACGCGAAACAGCGCGGGCTTGATCGTGGTTATCCCAATACAAACTGTTCCAAGCCTTACCGTGTAGTGCAGTTTGCCAATCGGATAGGACGCGTTTTAGATCGGTCAACTGAGGATGTTTGAGTGACCACTTGCCGAATTGTGGATCGTTATCAAGGCCAACATGTTTAAACTGGAAGACCATTTCAAGCTCGTGGCGATCGAAACCAGTATATTGAAGTGCCAAGGCGGGCGTAACGCCGGGTGCCTCGCCAACTGTCATAAGATCGTGCTTGGACAAAACCGCCTTGTTCATCGCACGTAAGTATTCGTGCACGTGCGGACCATTGGCAATTAAGCCCAGCGAGTTACCGTTTGGCTGTTCCAAAAGGTGTGGATCATCAGCAAAAACATCAGGCTTTGAAATCAGATTGATAACATCCATTCGAAAGCCATCAATCCTTTGATCACACCACCACGTCATCATGTCAAAAACGGCCTTGCGCACAGCAGGATTGGTCCAATTCAGATCAGGCTGTTTGACCGCAAAAAGGTGCAGATAATACTGGCCGACTTCCGGTACATACGTCCAAGCGGAGCCGCCAAAATCCGCGCGCCAATTAGTCGGTTCATGACCATCGACGGGATCGCGCCAAATATACCAGTCATGATGGGGATCCGTGCGACTTTGTTTAGCCGCCTGGAACCAAGGATGTTCGTCAGAGGTATGGTTGACGACCAGATCCATCATCATTTTCAAACCGCGGGCGTGGGCTGCTTTTAACAGTTGTTGGAAATCGGCCATGGTACCAAACTCCGGCATGATTTGTTGATAATCCGCAATGTCGTATCCGTTGTCGGCGTTGGGTGACTTGTAAATCGGGTTGAGCCAGATAACATCAACGCCGAGTTCTTTAATGTAATCCAAATGCTGGATGATACCTTGTAAATCACCGATACCATCGCCGTTACTATCTTGAAAACTGCGGGGGTAAACCTGATAAACCACTGCTTCTTGCCACCAACTTTTGTGCATGGAAAAAGAACCTCCTTGTGAGTGAGCATGGGCCTGAACCTGAGCGTCTGGTGAGAACCAGTGAGCTCCTCACACACCGATTTTTGCACAGACAAACAGACGATGATCATTAGTTTCAGTATAAAGGTTCAAACCATATGTGCAGTAAAAATGCTGTAAAGGTTTAGTTGTTTTGCCAAGCGTACGGACGAGCCGAACTATAATGTTTAAAAAGCGCCATGTTATACTTTTTCTATGAGCTAACAAAGTCGATAAGGCAGCGTAACGCGAACAATTAAGTGAGGTTTTTAAGCTTGAAACAGACTAGTGAAAGCAGACGGCGTCAACGACCACCTAAGAAAAAGTGGATGGCGCCGTTAGCAGTTTTGATCCTGGGATTGGGCATTATCGGCGGCTATTTTTATGTTGCCCAACAACAAACGAAGCGCGGAATGACTGAATCGCAACAGAGCGCGATCAAAAAGGTGACCTCAAAGCAGCATGCAAGTAAAAGCAGCGCGGTCAAACCAAGCGATATGGGGGAGAGTCGGGAGCGCAGTTCTCAGTCAACAGCCGGTAGTCAAGATTATGTTGTGGATGTTGCCAAGCTTTTGCGGGAACGTTCAGGGGCGGTTTTTACACGGCAAGGCGTGAATGCACCGACTCGGATTGAGTTGCAAGCGGACCCGCAGACAGCAAATTATCGCCTGACCATTCAGTATCAACATGCGGATGCCGTCACGATGAAAGCGACCATCCGCAATGTTGCAACTAAAACAATCAAGGTCTTCAGTGCTGACGCTGCAGGCCAAACGCGGACCGTCAAATGCAACACCGAGATTAAAGTGGGATCGTTTACCGATGAAGGGAGCCATTCACAAACCGCAGCGAACATGATTGGGGATAAGTTTTATCTGTTTTACAACGCACACGGCACCGTCTCATTGGTGACACCGAACTATGCGGGTAATGTGGAGACAAAGGCCAATACGGCGATTATGAATGAGTATGCTCAGGCATCGGCTGCGGAGTGATGTTTTAATACGTTGGGAGTCACCATACTTTCAAGCCTCACATAATCAGTCATATTGAAAAAATGTTTTACTAACATCAGCAATCCGGATAAAACATACCATCCAAATTAATAACATATATTGTTATAAGTGTAAGAAATCTCTTAAAAAAACAACCGAATAATTTACCGACACAACTTCCTTTGGTACTTTGACCTAAGGAGCGCCAGGACTGAATACTAGAGATAATTCGCAGTCAAGTTGCTTATTTTCAAACTTGTTAAATAGCAATGAACAGTTTCTTTCAACTTGATCAAGGTGCTTTTTGAAAGCAGAAAGGAAATGCTCGGGGTGAGAAGATTAACGGTTGAAACAGAGGAGACACTTTATAAAATTGGCTTTGTGAGCGCATTGGCGGTGGTTATTGCACTTACGCTTTGGTGGACGGTGTACAGAGATGGTGGTGTCGCCTATTATGCAAAAGTACATGAACCACGCAGCCAATTTTCGGTGACAGTTCCGGTTAATCTGCGCCAAAAATGTTACGTTTATCGAGCGTTGGCGAAAGATGCTGCTGGGCGCGGGAAGCTACTTGAGTTTAAGACGGATGAGTATGATCCCGGCCCCTTCTCTGACGGACAAATACTGCGCCTGACTTATAATACGCGCTATGGTGTGACTCATTATGAGCGAATTTCGATCAATGAGGTTCCGCCTAAAGCCAGAGATTAATGAAACAAAGAAGGCTGAACACAATAAAGCACCAGGAAACTCAGCGTTAGAGTTCCTGGTGCTTTATTATTTTGTGCTTAAATTCAAACCACAGGCAGAACCAAGACAAAAGCTCAATTACTTACCCGGTACATAGTCTTTATCAATAATCAAAACTGGTTTAATGGTCTTGCCAGAGCGGGAGTCAGCATTGGCTTCGTTGATCTGGTCGAATTGATAGAATTTTTCGGTTTTATCAAAGTCGAACATACCTTGCTTATAGAACTCAATTAGGCGCGGTACGTCAATTTGTGGGATGGAGTCGCCCATGTTGACGCCGACGATCTTCTTGTCATTGACGCAGAGGTCGTTCCAGGTATCAACGTCAATATGATGCGGCGTAACCGCGATCGTTGCGGTGGTACCACCTTGAGCCAGCATCTGGATTGTATCTTCCATCACTGCCTTGACGCCGGTTGTGTCGACAGCCCAGTCAACCCCGAGGCCACCAGTCAATTTTTTAACTGCGGCAACCGGGTCTTCGGTTTTGCTATTAACGACATCGGTTGCGCCGAGTTCTTTGGCTAATTCGAGTCGGGAATCCACAATGTCAATCGCAATCACTTTGGTGCACCCGGAGATCTTGCCCGCCATCATTGCGGCTAATCCAACGGCCCCAGTACCGGTAACCGCAATCGTATCACCAGGCTTTGGCTTGAGCGTATTCAAAACGGTTCCGGAACCTGTGACATAGCCGCAACCAAGCGGTCCAAGCTTGCGCAAATCAAGATCTTTGTCAACTTTAACCGCATTACGTTCACGAACGACCGTGGTAGTTGTGAAGGAGCTTTGGTCGAACATGTCTGCGACCGGCTTGCCATTTTCCGTGAAGTGCGCGGAGCCATCTGGCCGGGTACCGGACAAATTGTTATGGGCGTAATTGAGACACTGGGTCGGAATACCCTTCAAGCAGTTCTTGCAGTTTCCACAGGCATAAAAGCTTAAAACAACGTGATCGCCAGGTTTGAACTGGGTGACTTCCGGGCCGACTTTTTCAACAATCCCTGAACCTTCATGGCCCAGTACAATCGGGTAGCCGATAACGGCATCCCCGATACGTAAGGCTTCGTCGGAATGGCAAATACCACTGGCGACCATATGGACTTGAAGGTCGTCAGGACCCATCGGCGCTAGTTCAACATCGTCCCGAATTTTAAAATCAGCACCTTTTTCATCAACAACGGCTGCTTTGATTTTCATTGCAATCTCTCCTTCACTTGCTCATCATTTGATTACACGTTCATTGTTTCACAATAAAGAAAATTATCAAGCGCCGTTTACAAACATCTAAGGATATGTCCCAATGTTTAACTTGACTTTTTAGTTTCACGGTGAAAGCGCTTAATGCTTTTGCGGTGCAACGGCAAAGTGTGAAACAAAAACGAAACAGATTTACAGAATTGTTAACGGTGGGTTGGTGTGATCAGGAGAAATGTAACCCGTAGTGTGCAACCGATCATCTTTAGGCGTATTGCCGAATAGCGCGTGATATTTGTGGTAAAAGAAGCTTTTATTACTGATCCCGACTTCAAGACAGATCTCGCTAATGGGCTTCTTGGTGTTCTGAATCAAGCGGCGCGCATTGATGAGTCGTTCTTGCGTCAGTGCTTCGGAAAAGGTCTTGCCAACTTCTTTTGAGAACAGATTACCAAGGTAGTTTTTGTTATAAGCGTATTTATTCGCTAAATCTTCAAGCGACAAGTCCCGATAATGTTCGTGGATATCGTTAAGCAACTTGACCGCAAGTTTTTGCGTTGGCGAAGGATCCTTGATGGTTGGTTGATGACCACGAATCAGTTCCGCTATTAGAACCGTTAACTCGGACTGAATGATCGTATCCGAAAACGCGCGCGGGCGGAAATATTCTTCAATGATGCGCTCAAGTGTGATTTGAATGTCATGAAAACCATTGCGAAACAGAACATACCGCTGCTTGGTTTTTTGCTTCCGTAAATGATTAATCATGAAATCATAAAGCACACTTTGCTGACTTTGAATCTGGTTGAGGAAATCGATTGAAATATTGCGATCACGAAACAAAATCTTGATCAGCAAATCATTGTCGCCTAACGCATCAATGGCATGCTCACTTCCGATATCCAGTAGCAGCACATCGCCTTGTGACAGGTGGACACGCTGACCGTTAACCGTTTCATCGGCGTGTCCTTGCAACATATAGTTCATCTCAAAGAACTGATGGGTGTGCAAAGGATAAGGGGCATATCGATTATGTTTGCTGACATAAATGGCGTGATTGCGGAAAAAATAATCGTTTAAAACCGGGACGTTAGCCGTTTTTGATTCCCGCAAGTCAATCGCGGTTGGCGGAATGTCATCGCTAAAAACATGATGCTCCTTCTGCTTTTTTTCGACATCAGTCAAACTTTGCAACTGCTTTAAAATTGCTAATTCCATGGCACCCTCCTGTGCTTATGTTCCGATCATAATATTTATCTGACATTGTGACCATAACATGTAAGCGGTTAAATGTGAACTGTAAACGGTGACAAAAAATGAAATGTGCAGGAGGTAACACAATGGCTTCAGAGAAAAGCTCGTTGAAATCCACCATTCGTGTTTCAATCACGAATTTTCTGGATTCAGGCAGTATTGTTGCCGGTGCTAGCGGCTTGACACTGTGGACGCAGCATTTTGGACTCAGCAGTTTTCAAGTCGGCTTATTAGGCGCCTTGTCAGCCAACGCATTTGGCGCAGCGCTTGGTGCTCTCATCGGTGGGCCACTGTCTGATAAGTTTGGTCGTAAGTTGATTTACACCTATGACATGTTGGTTTATATGGTGGGCACGATCCTGGTCATGTTTGCCCTTAACTTCCCAATGTTACTGGCAGGATTTCTCGTAACTGGCTTAGCAGTCGGCGCCGGTGTTCCTGCAAGTTGGACTTATATTTCCGAAACGTCACAAGATGACAATCGAGCAAAGAATATTGGTGTATCACAGTTTGCATGGTCATTGGGACCGGCAGTTATTTTCATTCTCGGGACCGTTCTTGCACCACTTGGTCTGTTTGGTAACCGGATATTGTTCGGATTGCTGACTGTGATTGCCTTCATTGCTTGGCTCTTGCAACGTGGACTTGGCGAATCAAAAGCATGGCAGGATCAAAAGGCGTTTGAAAAGAGCTCCGGTGAAAAGTCGCATCCTTATCGCACCTTGTTCTCGAATAAAACCTCACTTAAATGGCTATGCTTCCTAGTCGGTGTTTACATGTTCTGGAACTTGGTAGCCGGAGCGATGGGCTTCTTCATGCCATATGTTTATGAAACTGCTGGCGGCTTGTCTAATCAGGAAACTAACCTACTGCAAGCTGTACTTTGGGTTCTCACCGCATTGGCAACGTACTTTGGATTCGCTAAGTACGGTGACAAAGCCAACCATCGAATTTTCTTCTTCGTTGGCGCCGCAATGGCCGCAGCATCTTGGATCGTATTGACCTACGCCGGCATGGCTCAGTCATGGAGCTTATGGGCGTTCGTAGCATTGTGGGGAATTAGCGCAGGAATCGGTGCCCAAGCATGGTATGCATTATGGGCAACCGAACTCTTCCCGACCCAATTCCGCGCTGGCTCACAAGGCGTGATGTTCTTCCTGGTTCGTGCCAGTGCCGGTGTTTGGTCCATTATTTTCCCGGCAATTCTCAACAGCCTCGGCTTCACCGTTGCCGGAACTTTCATGATCGGACTGCTATTAGTATCACTTGTCATTGGCACAATCTGGACGCCTAAGACGCGTGGCAAGAGTCTTGAAGAAATTACCCGCGAACAATATGGTGACAAGTTCTTAACTGACGATGAAAAGAGCAAAGCCGACCGCGACACAGCTGCAAAAGACACCGGCAGCGAACGCGTTTCACCACAGTCAATTAATTAACCAAACAAATGGTGTTAAAGAGAGGTGCAGCATATGAAAGCATACGTAGCAGTTGATATCGGCGCATCAAGCGGGCGGCTCATGCTGGGTGCGATTGTCGATGGTCAACTGAAACTAACCGAAGTTCATCGATTCAAAAACGGCTTCAAAAACGAAGCGGGGCATGATCGGTGGCAAATCGACCACATCATTGATGAAATTTTTGCCGGCTTGGAAAAAGTCAAAAAGATGGGCTATACCGCAGTGGACTTAGGAATTGACACTTGGGCCGTTGACTATGTCCTTGTCGGTAATGATGGCAAGAAAATGCACGATCCTGTTAGCTATCGAGATGCACGCACGAATCAGGCAGTACGGCAACTGACATCTGAGCTTCCAAAATCCTACATTTATGAAAAAACCGGCATCCAGTTCCAGGACTTCAACACACTTTATCAACTTTACACTGAAGAGCGCGATGATCTTGCTAAAGCCGATAAGATTCTGATGATCCCGGACTACATTGGTTATGTCCTGACCGGCAATGCCGTCACCGAGGTAACCAACGCCTCAACCACGCAAATGCTCAATCTGCGGCAGGGACTTTTTGATAAAGACTTACTCAAAGAAGTCAATGTTGCTCAGGATCAGTTCCCGGCATTGGTTGAATCCGGTACGCCGCTTGGCAAGATCAGTCATAAATGGCATGTGAAATACGATATTCCGGAAACCGATGTCATTACCGTCGCCACGCATGACACTGCGAGTGCGGTTGTTGGTACGCCGGGATTCGGCAATCATTGGGCCTTCTTAAGTTCCGGTACCTGGTCGCTGCTAGGGGCGGAACTCAACACCCCGGAAAATGGTCAGGATGCCTTCAAGGAAAATTACACCAATGAATGGGGCGCTTATGGTACCTATCGCTTTTTGAAGAACATCATGGGCTTGTGGATTGTGCAATGCATCAAACGCGAGCTGAACGATCAGTATAGCTTCAAAGAGTTGGCGGAAATGGCTGACAAGGTAGCGCCATTCCGCGTCTTCATTGATATCAATGACAAGCGGTTTGAAAATCCCGCTAACATGATTAAAGAACTGCAGGATTATGTGGCCGAAACCGGACAGGCCAAGCTGGAAACGCCAGGTGAACTGACGCGGGCGGTTTATGAAAATCTAGCTCTTTATTATGCCAACGAGATTCACAAGCTCAGCACCATTATTGCCGATCCGATTGATACGCTGAACATCGTAGGCGGAGGTTCGAATGTAACCTTAATGAACCAACTGACAGCTGATCTCGCAAATGTCAAAGTGGTCGCGGGTCCAAGCGAGGCGACAGCAATTGGTAATCTGCTCGTTCAGATGATTACGACCGGCGCTGCTAAAGATGTTGTCGCCGGGCGCAAGCTAATTAAGGCATCGTTTGATTTGAAGACTTATGAACCGGATTCATCCGCTTATCCGGATGTATTCGCTAAATATAAGGCATTTATGAAAACAGTCAAGGTTCAGACAGCTAAGGAGGCGGTTTAGTCGTGAAGCGTATTGGGCAAGTCATGTACGTTTATCCCGATAAATACGAGGAGTATGAGAAGCGGCATCGCGAGCTGTGGCCAGAAATGAAAGCAGCCCTTAAGAAATATGGCGCCACTAATTATTCTATTTATCTCAACAAGGCCAATGGCGAATTGTTTGCCTATCTGGAAGTGCCAGACGTTGCTAAGTACAACGAAATTGCCAACACTGACATTTGCAAGAAGTGGTGGGCGTATATGGAGCCGCTTATGAAGACCAACCCGGATAACAGTCCGGTCGCCGATGATCTCCATGAAGTGTTCCACTTGGATTGAGTCGAAGTTTAAATGCGGTAACCAGTCACAATAGATGATTTTAAATAAAGGAGCGTTTTTCACATGGTTAAACCAGAAGAAGTCGATAAGGCATATGAAGTCGCAAAACAGCGTTACGCAGAAATCGGAGTTGATACCGATGCAGCCATGAAGGAATTGGAAAAGGTACCTTTGTCCGTTCATTGCTGGCAAGGCGATGACATTCATGGGTTCCTATTCCCTAACCAGGAACTAACCGGCGGCATTGGCGTTTCCGGTAATTATCCGGGGATTGCGCGCACACCGGATGAATTAGCCGGAGATATGCACGAAGCTTTAAGCCTGATTCCCGGCAAGCATCGGGTTCAGCTGCACGCCATCTATGCGGTAACGGATAAGAAGCGCGATCTTGATACACTTGAGCCAGAAGACTTTGATTACTGGATCGACTGGGCAAAGCAAGAAGGCGTTGGTCTCGACTTTAACGGCACTTTCTTCTCCCATCCAATGGTAAAGGATAACATGACGGTTTCATCACCCGATCCCAAAGTGCGTGACTTCTGGATCCGCCACGGCAAGATCAGTCGGGAAATTTCCAACTACATTGGCGAAAAGTTAGGCAGTCAGGTTGTTAATAACTTCTGGTTCCCGGATGGCTTTAAGGACAACCCAATTGACAAAAAGACCCCACGGCTGCGCTTGCTCAAAGCCTTGGACGAAATCATCAAAGATCCGCTGCCAGAAAAGAACACCATCGAATCCTTCGAGGGAAAACTGTTTGGTACCGGAATCGAATCCTACACCACTGGTTCCCACGAATTCTATCAAAACTATGCGATCAGTCGAAACAAGTTATGGACAATTGACGCCGGACACTTCCACCCAACTGAAGATGTTTCCGACAAGTTCAGCGCCTTCTTCCCATTTGGCAAAGGTTTGTTCATGCATGTTTCCCGTCCGGTTCGTTGGGACTCTGACCACGTTGTCATCATGGACGATGCGCTGATTCGGATTACCCGGTCACTGGTTCGGGACGGTTATCTTGATCGCACGCACATCGGCCTTGACTTCTTTGACGCCACCATCAATCGGGTCGCAGCTTGGGTCGTAGGTGCCCGGGCCACCCAAAAGAGCTTGCTGCAGGCAATGCTGGCACCGATTGACCAGTTGAAGAAAGACGAACTCAACGCTGACTTCACCACCCGCTTAATTGAAACCGAAGAATTGAAGTCATTCCCATTCGGCGCTGTTTGGGACAAGTTCTGCCAGGATCACAACACCCCGGTCGGCTTCGACTGGATGAACAACATTCACCAGTATGAAAAAGACGTTCAATTCAAACGCGATGCCAAGTTGGTCCACTAATTCGTCAATTCTGAAAGGAACACGCCTAATGGATAACAAGAAACAATTTCTGAATCCCGAATATACCCAGAGCTTTGTCGAGTCACCGTATGTGGCACAAATGCGCAAAGTCACCTGGAACCTTTATCAACATGGCTGGGATGAACGCAATGGCGGAAATGTCAGCTACCGGTTAACGGCTGCTGAAATTGCCCCTTATGGTGATGTGCATGAAGTCAAGCGCAACTTGCCAATTAAGTTCGATGCCAGTGAACTGGCGGGCCAGTATTTTCTGGTCACCGGAACCGGACGCTACTTCAAGAATGTCAAGGATTTTCCGGCCCGCGACACCGGCTTAGTCCAAATTGCCAAAGATGGCCATAGCGTTGACCTACTCTGGGGCTTCAATGACGGCGGCCAGCCAACCAGTGAATTTCCGGCTCATCTGATGACCCACATTCAACGGCTAAAGCAGGATCCAAATCAGCGCGTGGTGATGCACTGCCATCCTACCAATCTGGTTGCCATGTCCTTTACGCTGCCGCTGGAAGAGAAGCTCTTTTCCCGCATTTTGTGGAAGATGCAGGCTGAATCCATTGTGGTCTTCCCCGAAGGCATCGGCGTCTTGCCATATATGACCCCAGGCACCAACGAAATCGGTCAGGCAACCGCCCAAAAAATGGCCGATTTCCGAATCGTCATGTGGCCGCAACACGGAATCTTCGGCGCCGGCGATTCCATTGATGAAACGTATGGCTTAATTGAAACCGTTGAAAAAGCGGCGACAATTTACACCGCTATTCAGGCTCAAGGCGGCCGCATCATCAACGAAATCACGGATGAAAATCTGGAACAACTGGCCAAACGGTTTGACTTAACGCCTAACCCAGCCTTTCTTCACGGTGATTCACTCATCAGTCAGGTAACGCTAAAAGTGTAACGTTATCTGCTCATGGTAGGATACCTCCTAAACACACTCTAAAGAGCCCACTGATTGTTGAAGGCAATTGGTGGGCTTTTTGGGTTGGATGAAAGCTATACATGGTTTCGCCGATGAGGTGGTATAGGAACTTTTATGTGTCTGGGCTAATAAGCTTGATGAACTGTGAAGAAAATTGACGACCTTTTTTGAAGAAAAGCCGTTAATCGTGCAATCTATTGGCGCGTTGAATGAAAGCGCTTATTATTATAGCCGTAGTCAGCTGATGAACAAAATATTGTTAGATTTGGTAGATATCAAACTTGGAGGCAGAATAAATGACAAACGTGACATTTCCTAAAATTGGTATTCGTCCGACGATTGATGGACGCCGGCGTGGTATTCGTGAATCACTAGAAGAACAGACTATGAACATGGCCCATTCAGTTGCCAAGCTTTTAGAATCAACCCTTAAATATCCAGATGGTTCACCTGTTCAGACTGTTATTTCTGATTCAACCATTGGCGGTGTTAAAGAAGCAGCAATGTCTAAGGAAAAATTTGATCGCGCCGGAATTTGTGGAACCATCACAGTTACACCTTGTTGGTGCTATGGCAGTGAAACGATGGATATGTCGGCGGATCTACCTCATGCTATTTGGGGATTCAATGGTACAGAGCGTCCTGGGGCGGTTTATCTCGCAGCCGTCTTGGCAGCTCACACGCAAAAGGGAATTCCAGCTTTCGGTATTTACGGGCATGATGTACAAGATGCTGATGACACCACAATCCCTGAAGATGTAAAAACAAAAATTATCCGGTTTGCTAAAGGAGCATTGGCAGCGGGTTTGATGCGAAATAAGAGTTATCTTTCGATTGGCGGCGTAGCGATGGGAATTGCAGGGTCAACGGTAGATCCAGACTTTTTCCAAGAATATCTAGGGATGCGGAATGAATACGTCGATATGTCAGAAATAGTTCGTCGTTGGGACGAAGGCATTTATGATCAAGAAGAGTTCAAAAAAGCAATGGCGTGGGCAGAAAAGAATACACCAATCGGCCCGGATATTTATAACGAAAAAGATCCTAACAAGTTCACTGATGAAGAGAAGCATGAACAATTGGCTAACTGTATCAAAATGACGATCATTGCTCGTGATCTGATGGATGGTAACGAAAAATTAGCAGACCTTGGTTTTAAAGAAGAAGCGGAAGGTCATAATGCAATTGCTGCAGGATTCCAGGGGCAACGACAATGGACAGATCATTTTCCTAATGGCGATTACATGGAAGCCTTCATGAACTCTCAGTATGATTGGAATGGCATTCATCAACCGCACGTATTTGCTACTGAAAATGACTCGTTGAATGGTGCTTCAATGTTATTCAATTATTTACTAACCAACACGCCGCAAATCTTTGCTGATGTGCGGACATATTGGAGCCCTGAAGCTGTTGAACGAGTGACAGGCACTAAACTTGAGGGATTGGCTAAGCATGGGTTCCTGCATCTATCGAATTCTGGAGCCCAAACACTTGATGCGACAGGCCGAGAGACGATCAATGGCGAACCGGCTATTAAACCTTTTTACGAATTATCCGAACAAGAAGCGCAGGCTAATTTAACACACACGCGGTGGATCCCAGCAAATATTGGTTACTTCCGTGGCGGTGGTTTTTCTTCTAACTATGTAACACGTGGTGGAGAACAAGGGATGCCTGTTACCATGAGCCGGATTAATCTTGTCAAAGGTGTCGGTCCAGAATTACAGATTGCAGAGGGTTTTGCGGTAGATCTTCCTGAAAATGTGTTTGACATCATCAACAAGCGAACAGATCCGGGTTGGCCGTCAACATTCTTTGTTCCAATTTTGACGGGACATGGCGCGTTTAAGTCTGTCTATGATGTGATGGATAACTGGGGAGCTAATCACGGTGCGATTAGTTACGGTCATATTGGTGCAGACTTAATAACGTTGGCTTCGATTTTACGAATTCCAGTTAACATGCATAATGTGCCGGAATCCAGTATTTTCCGTCCGCGAGCATGGGCATCACTAGGTACGGAAAATCTAGAGGCGGCTGACTTCAATGCATGCAAAAACTTCGGTCCATTGTATCGATAGTCTTGGAAATGAGTGATGAGGATGGATATAAGAAACTTAATTGCAGTTGATTTAGGTGCGAGTTCTGGACGACTCATTTCCGGCCAGTTTGATGGTAAGCGAGTTTTATTGAAGGAACAGTTTAGATTTTCTAATCAACCAGTTAATGTCAACCACCATCTATATTGGGATTACCTGAAAATTTTTCAGGAAATTAAATACGGATTAACGATAGCGCAACGTGACTTGAAGCAAATTGACAGCTTTAGTGTCGATACTTGGGGTGTTGATTATGGACTTTTGAGTCACCATGACGAGTTATTGTTTGCACCGCACAGTTATCGAGATACGAGAACAACAGAGGTAAAAGAAAAATTCTATCAACGTGTTAGCCCGGTAAAGCTATTTCTAACTACGGGAAACCAGCCGGATCTTATCAATACCAATATTCAACTATTCGCCGACATTAGACGGTATCCTTTTCTACTGACGAAAGGCACCACATTTTTGATGATGCCTAACCTGATTGGCTATTTCTTTACCGGTGTTAAACAAAGTGAATTTACAATAGCCAGCACAAGTGGCCTTCTCGATGCGCAGAGCCGCGACTGGAACACTGAGTTACTAAAATCGTTGGGGATACCAAAACAGTGGTTTGGTGACTTAACGGTTGGAGGAGATGTTCTTGGCCCTTTGCAACCAAACATTATCGCAGAACTACAGTTAGATTCTACGATACAGATGATTAATGGTGTTGGTCATGACACTGCGGCAGCGTTATTAGCTTTGCCAATCGAAGAAAAAGATCGACAACGGGCTGCCTTTATTAGCTGTGGAACATGGTCGATCATCGGACGACAGACAACAGATCCAGTTGTGACTATGGATGCTGCAGATGCAGGACTAACTAATGAAGGATGTTTTGACGGAACAAACCGACTTTTGAAGAATGTGACAGGGCTCTGGATCATACAAGAACTCCAACGTGAATGGTCCTATAAGGGCATGATGATTGATTTTGACAAGATGACGGCTGAAGCTAAGGCTGCTGCGTCCATTAATAGTTATATCGACCCTAATCATCCATTATTTGCTGAGCCGGGTCGAATGGAAGAAAAGATAAAGCTGTTCTTGGAGCAAACCGGCCAACAGCTGCCTAAAAATCGTGGCCAATTAGTAAGAGTGGTTTTGGAAAGCCTTGCGATGGTCTATAGAAAGACGATCCATGATTTGCAAAAAGTAACCGGAGAGCCAGTCAAAGTTGTTCATATTTTTGGTGGCGGTATTCAAAATCAGTTGTTAGTCCAATTAACAGCCGATTTGACCCAGCTGCCGGTTGTAGCTGGGCCTGTTGAGGCAAGTGTTTTGGGAAATATCGTTTCGCAATTACTGGTTTTGAAACAAACGACCCCGGATCACGTTGTCAACATTATGAATCACTCCTACGCGGTCAAGACTTACCGGCCAAGCCGAGTTGAGTCGTTTGAGAACCGGCTCAAGAAATTTGAAATGCTTCTTAAGCAAGAACAGGACTTAGATTTGCTGCTGGAACCGAAGATCGAGATGGGGTGACTGGGGATGGATTCTAAGAAACCGTTATTACAGCCAGCAACGAAACCGATTGTTTATCTTTTTGCCATTCTTGGCGGATTTGCGGGATTATTGTATGGTTACGACTCAGGGGCGATCTCACTTGCCTTGCCATCCATAACAACCGCTTTTGGCTTAAACTCAGCAGAAAAAGGATTAGTTGTTTCGTTCTTACTATTTGGTGCACTTCCATCAATTGTTGTCTTTACAGCTATGGAAAAGAAGATAGAGCGGCGAAACGTTTTAATACTTGGCGGTTTTATCTTCATTGGCGGTAGCATTTTTAGTGCTTTGTCGGCTGACACGATGATGTTGATGGTAGCTCGGTTCATATTAGGTGTTGCAGCTGGCATTGCCAACATGTACGGGTTGATTTATCTTTCTGAATTAGCGCCGGCTCATATCCGTGGCTTAATGTCTTCGCTGTACCAGTTGAGTGTTAATATCGGGATTTTAATGGCTTATGCTGTCGGGGCCTATAACCTCCCGGCTGACAACTGGCGATGGACGCTTGGACTTGGGGCCATACCAGCTGCGGTCTTTGCTGTTGGTATGATATTGTCGCCGCAAAGTCCTCGATGGTTAATTCGTGATAATCAAGTTGAAAAAGCGCGAAGAGTGCTCAAGCGCGTGCGGATAACCGATGACGAGATTGAGTCAGAAATCACAGATATTCAAGATAGCTTGAAATCGCAAGAGGCTGGGTTGCGCGAATTGTTTGGCACTTTTAGACCGGTTATGATTTTGCTGTTTGTTCTAACCTTCTTTCAGGTATTTACGGGGATCAATGCAGCTGTTTATTACGCACCGGAAATCTTCCATAACTTAGGAATGGCTAATGCTAGCATTCTCGCTGACTTCGCTGTTGGTGGTGCGTTGGTTGTCTCCACCTTTTTATCGCTGCCATTTATTGACCGCCTCGGGCGAAAAAAGCTGTTAGAAATAAGTC
Source organism: Lacticaseibacillus sp. 22 (assembly GCF_055413445.1). Taxonomy (NCBI): domain Bacteria; kingdom Bacillati; phylum Bacillota; class Bacilli; order Lactobacillales; family Lactobacillaceae; genus Lacticaseibacillus; species Lacticaseibacillus sp. 22. Next base: position 16,734 of record NZ_JBVAYD010000035.1, read on the forward strand.
TCGGTGGTCAAGTTCCACCAGCTATTGCTTTATGTATATGGTCTGACAATGCAACGATCGCGATTGTCGCCATTTTCGTTTATGTCTTTGCATTTGGTTTTGGATTGGGACCGGTCTTTTGGTCCTACGTACCGGAAATTTTGCCACTTAAGGCAAGGGCACTTGGTATGGGGGTTATCACTTTCACACAGTACCTCTTTAATGGCATTCTTTCTTTGATTTTTCCAATGTTGCTAGAGGCTTTAGGAATTAACGTTTTCTATATTTTTGCCGCTTTGTCTGCGCTGGCCGTTTTCTATATTCATAAGAATGTCCTAGAGACCAAAGGCAGAACATTGGAAGACATTGAACTCTATTGGGAGACCAAGCAAGTATAGGAGCGTGAGCAAGTGTTAAAGAATATTCCTAAGAGATTATCTCCAGAACTAGTTAAAACACTGATGGAGATGGGGCATGGCGACGAAATTCTGTTAGCGGATGCCAACTATCCTGCTAATACCAACCATGATCACGTTATTCGAGCAGATGGCCTGACAGTTTTAGACCTCTTGCAAGATATTTTAGTCTTGATGCCATTAGATTCATACGCGGATTATCAAGCAATTGTTCAGGAGGTAGTTCCTGGCGATAAACATGTGCCTAATGGTGAACCGCCAGTCTGGCATCAATATCGAACAGAGATAGCTAAGTCATTCTCAGACTATCAGTTCAAGTCTTTAGAACGATTTGAGTTTTATGAACATTCCAAACAATGCTTTGCAATTGTACAAACCGGCGATCAGGCCCTATATGGGAACTTGATTCTTAAGAAGGGTGTTATTAGTTGATCAACTGAGAAGAAGCAAGCGCAAAACAAACGAAAGTCAGCACTAGGAGATCGATTTTCCTAGTGCTGATTTTATGTATGCATAATAAGAAGCCGTTGATTTATGTGAAAAGATAAGTCCGTGAGAAAGTGATTTTCGTGAAACGGTTTTTAAAAAATTCAACGATCCTTCTAAACTTGGACGTCATTAGCATGTTCTTCGTATGGATCAAAGCTTTAGCAGTTGAATGAAAAAAAGCAGCCTCATTGCTGCTTTTTTTAAGGTTAATCTCTGATCGTCATTTTTAAGAAGATAAATGTCAGTTACTCTACTTCACCTAACTGCATTTCGCTGACAGGTCTTGTTGGATTGGAAGGCAAAGGTACTTGTTTTGACTTAATCGGAGTACTAGGGACCGCAATTGGCGGAACCTCTTTGTAAGGATCTTTGTAATTGCCGCCACAAGAGTGAAAATCGTCAAGCAAGCCTAATTTAATGAAAATTGCTTGTTGATAGGCAATTCTAGCATTCCATTCAAGTGTTTCCATGATTCTAACGGCAATATGCAAGTCAGAACTCGTAATCACAATACCATGACTATCAAGTAAAAAGACATTCTCCATAGCCTTGTCACCAATTTCAAGCAGAGCATCATGTACGATATTAGCCAATGCCATTGAAGTTGCTGGTGCAAAGGGGAGAACCCTTATACGTCCGAGTTCTCTGGTTGCTTCGGTCACATTGGGCATATCGAGTCCGGCAGTTGCCCAAAACATAGATTCTTCAGCATGCGAATGATAAACACAGCGAATACCCGGATGAGTTGCGTAAGCCTTTTCATGCATATTAATTTCTCGGGTTACATCGCCGACACCATCAATTTTCTGACCGGTGATTGCATCAACAACTAGGATCTGTGCAGGATGCAATTCAGCGTAATAGGTTTCAGACATAAAAGTGGGTGTGATAAGGATATAGGGATGCTCATTCTCATCAAAAACTTTAATTGACATATTTCCGCCAGCAACATTGGTATCTTTACGATCGAACATCACTTGCACTGTATGGGCAAGATCAGTACGTTCGGCCTGAAACATCATTTCCATCGTTCATGACTTCCTTCCGTATTGGATAGTGTCATTATAGCTTGAAAAGATTGATATATTGACGGTTGTCACTGATGTTGACTAATGGTCTGATTATGCGATGGAAAAGCGCCACAATTCTTCATAATGCGTCATTCTTGCAAGCGCTTACGATCGCCGTTAGAATGTTGTTGAATTATAAGAGGGGGGATTAGTTTGTTTAAAAACGAGCGATTAAACAGGATCATTTCCGTCTTGCAGCACAAGAAGCGGATGGGAACATCAGAATTAGAACAAGAATTATATGTAAGCAGTTCAACGTTACGTCGTGATTTGATTGAATTAGAAAAGATGGACAAAGTGCGGCGTGGCTTTGGATATGTAGAACTGGTTAAGCCTGACAATCTTGAATTGCCTTATTTATTCCGCGGACAAGAAAGAGAACAAGAAAAAAGGCAAATTGCTGCAACGGCTAGTATCTTTTTGAGTGATAATCAAGCCATCTTCATCGATTCTAGTTCAACGGCATCCTTTCTAGCTCCTTATTTAGCAAAATTAAATCATGTTATAGTCATTACAAATGGTTTGCGGATTGCCGTTGCATTAGACGGTTTGCCATCTATCAAGACTTTTTTAACAGGAGGACGCTTGCGGAATGGATCTGGGTCTATTTTGGGTGACGATTCAATTGCGTTTTTAAGTAATTTTCGAGCAAATCTATTTTTTATGTCATGCGTTGGCTTGGCTGATCACGGTGTATTTATGTCTAGCCAGGAGCAATCAAGCGTCAAGCGAGCGATGATGCAACGAGCCGAAAAAACCATTCTATTATGCGATCATTCCAAGTTTGGCGTAAAAAGTTATTATCAGTTGTGCAGTGAGCAGTCGCTTGAAGCTGTTATCACAGATGAAGATCCTGGGATGGGTATAGGGAGAGAATTAGCAGATGCAGGCGTTGAACTCCTTGCTTAAATATAAGACTCGTATCATGTGGATTTTAAATTGAATAAGACAAATAATGGTGATAGATAGCTTATGTGTTACATGGCTAAAGGATCGGATTTCTGTCGCGTGTATTGAAATAAAAAAACTCACTATCGAAGAGACGATAGTGAAAAAGGTTATGAATAATCGGTGCATCGAGAGTTAATCTCAAGTGCCGATTTTTTTTGCCAGCGTAGCAAGTCCGGCGCTGTTAATGTGGCATGTCCGGTGACCGTCGATGAACATTCAAAACAAATCGAGAGTGGTCGCGGATAAAAGACGAGACCGAATATTCAAAAGCATGACCCTTTTGATCGTAAGCAGTTTGTTCAATGACTAAAACCGGGCTTCCTTGCTTGATGTGTAGCGCATCGGCGGTTTCTTTGTCTGCCTCTGTTGCATATAAAACCCGGCGAGCATCAGTTAATTGAATCCCAATACTGCCAAGATAATCATAAATGGAGCCTTTGAGAATTTTCCGGTCCAAAGGCGCGATATGGGTAGGCATAGTCGTGTGTTCAAGGCTGTAGTAATGTCCGTTTACAAGGCGAACGCGCTTGATGTCATAAATTGGCTCGTTCCCCTTGATTACCAGATTTTTTTGTTCGGTTTCATTAGGAAGGCGAGCGTCAAAATAAAGCAGTTTGCTCGTGATTTTTTGATCTCGATGCGAGTAGGTGACGCCAATAGGGGCATCGAGTGGTAAGAGTTCTTTATCATCATCAGTCGCTCGTGCGCGAACATAGCTGCCCGATCCCTGTTTGCTATAAATTAAACCTTCGTCCTGAAGAATTCGCAGTGCTTTTTTGATCGTTAAGCGACTAGTTTGGTAAGTCTTGGCAAGCGTTTCTTGAGTTGGTAATGGTTTGCCTGCTCGATAATGATTCGTCAGAATATCTTTTTTTATGTCAGAATAGACTTCCCAGTATAGATACAACGGTTTCACCTCAGTTAAATTCATGGTTCAAACATTATAACACAAGTGGATTATTTGGTAGGTCATTCATTCGAGAATTAAATTATTTGTATATAAATATATTTTTGGGTTGAACTATTTGTATATACAACTTAAAAATAAGTCTTTACAAAATATGAAAGCGCATTTAAACTGACATTATTGCAAGAAGTTGGTTTAAACAAAATTGACATAGGGGTGACTTACCATGAAGTTCAACGTGGATAAAATACAGGAACCGTTGCTCAAGGCATCAATGTGGGTGCAGAACAACACGATCTTACAAGCGGTCAAAAATGCTTTTGTGCGAACGATTCCGTTTACGGTTATCGGCTCATTTTCCAATTTGATTAAGATGCAGCTGGATGCCTTAATTAAAGCGCAACATTTGCATTGGGGCTGGTTAACAAGCATCAGTAACTTGTTTGGTTATCTGGGAACAGCGACATTAGGGATCGTTGGTTTAATCGTCGTTATATCCAGCGCTTATTCCTATGCGGTGGAATTGAAACAGCGCGATGAAAACAAAAATATGAACATTATTATCGCAACGCTGTTGGCATTTTCTGCTTATTTCGTGATGGTGCCTAACAATGTTAACTTTGCTGATCCAAAAGCCAAGATCATTGAAGGCTTTGCATCATCATTTTTCAGTTACGAAGGTATGTTTACTGGATTAATTGTCGGCATGCTGGCCGTGGCAATGTTTGCCGCTTTCAGTCGCTCAAAGTTTACGATCAAAATGCCAGGGAGTGTTCCACAAAATGTGTTTGATTCATTCTTTGCCTTGATTCCAATGGCGGAAGTGTTGCTGTTGTTTGGACTTGCACGAATTGGGCTGCAAGCGATGGGTTATGCAAGTTTAATTCAACTGATTGCTACAGTTATCATCAAACCACTATTAACCGTGGGGACAGGCTTACCAGCAATTATCGTGGTGATTTTGTTAGAGCAGATTCTTTGGTTCCTTGGCTTGCATGGCTTCAACATTGTCTGGGGTGTCGTGTCTGCGTTCTGGTTACCACTATTTCTACAAAATGTTGCTAAGTTTGCTGAAACCAAA
>NZ_JBVAYD010000036.1:0-18277 GCF_055413445.1 Lacticaseibacillus sp. 22
ACCAGCGTAATCTGATGGATCATCGCTTGGGACTGATGTCTTGTTAGACCAAACGATTGCCATATACTTTTTACCGGCAGGTAAAGCGCTCATATTGGTGCCCTTATCATCATCAGCGTAACGAACCCATGGATATTTTTCTGTTTGCTTTGCCAAACCGTTAATCATTGCAACAATTCTTGGGTCAAGATCGGATTCGAGCAAGCTGTAGTTACCAAAAACAGCAGTATCACTGTTTGGCACTGTGTAATGATTTTTGACTTCTAACACACGGGCGCTTAAATAAACTGGCGGATGATAGTTGTGGTGAGCAATTTGCACATAATCCCCAATATCGGCCTTAATATCAACAACATCTGCTTCGTAACTTTCTTTTGGCGTATTGACAGATTTTAATTGAGTAATCGTCCGGTTAAGCAATTCGTTTGGGTTGCTTGTATCGTAGCTGTAGTTACCAACAAGATAACCTTTGGTTGCCGATCTGTTTTGAGGATCAAAAGCGCCTAGACGAGCCCATGTTTTTCCTGCCACGCGATCATAAACCACTTTGTCACCTCGAGGGCTAAAAAATCGGCCGTCATCATAGGCAATATCAGCAAATGTAATTGGTTCTTGCTCTTGACCTGTATCAGTAGTTGATGTAGGCGTACTACCATATCCTGCCATGGCAGTGTGCAACGAATCAATTGTGCCGCTGGTCTTTAGCGCCGATAGATTGACTGCATCCACAAATCGCTGTTGCGTCTTTCCATTGCCAATCTCCTTATAGGCATTGACAACTTGTTCGGTAATGGTCGATCCATCCATCTTGACCACAAACTCAAGCTCTGCTCCATCAAACTCATTTGCAATATCGCCAATGCGCTTCAACTTGGTATCTTCTTGGCCATCAAATGACAAAGTTCTTGTGAGCGTCGTAATCTCATTAACGCCTAATGTCCAGCCTGTATCGGCCAATAGTTCATTGGCGTAGTAAGCAAAATCGTGAGCCTCCTTGTAGGTAACTTTGTCTGCCTGCTCATTAATGAGATCCATCCCGATGTCTGCAGCGTTCCACGTTTGTATATAGTCATCGCCATCGTGAGCAATTAACGTGCAAAGCTTTGTTTGGCCGTATTTGTTTATATAAGCGATGTAGCCTCCCACCGCAAGCTTTTTGGCATCAGGGTGAGTATTGTCTACAGTAAAAGTGTATGAAGACAGTGCGACATTATTAGTCAGGACAATATCTTCGGTATCGTTGTAAATCGGCAAACTATTTCTTGCATCAGTTGAAGGCGCGCAGAGGACATGCTGATCGCGCGATAAAATGAACCATTGCATCTATATCACAACCACCCTTCACGAAGCTCTGTAGACACTGCTGGCAAATTTGCCCACGGACTTACTACTATTCCTAATGTTGACTGTCCTGGCGGCGCAAGCAATGGCTGTGAGCCAATGTCGACACGATCCCAGTCGGTGTACTGATTGATTGTCAATAAATTGGTTGATGAGTCTAGCGTGACAATATCTCCCGCTTTAAAGTAGTTAGGCAAGTCTTTGTACAAGTCGACATAGTCCTTCTCAAAATTCCACTCAATCAACCCAAAGTAGTGTGGAAGTGGCAAATCTGCCCATTGTAAGAAGTTAAACGAAACATACATTACCTTCGTGTCTGCTAATTCTTCGCAAGTATACGTTTGTGCGGTTCCGCCGGCTTCACCACCCCATGCAAAAATAAATTGACTGCCAGACTTTCTGATATAGCAATGGCCTGTGAATCCCGGAGTATTGCTAAAATCTTCCTCATGTACCTTTGTGCCATTCAAATCATAACGGACAGTAAAGTCCGATGTTGTTTGTGACATATCAGAATAGAGAATCCTTGCCATAGCATTTTTGCTTGCATCATATATCGTCATGCAAATTTGTCCAACTTGACGTGTATCACTTGGGGAATCCAATGACAGAGCTCCTAATCCTGCGTGCATTCGCAGAATACAATTGACTGCTCCCACTTCGCCGTTTGAATCAGCGGGCAGTTTATAGATTAACGAAGGCCCATGAGGCCCATGATTATTTGGGCCAAAATCAGATGGCGTGGTGATACCCAACTGGTTTGTCGGGTCTGGTTTAATTGTGACGGTCCCTGTTTGTGTCATCACGCCCTGATCAGCAGGTATCACGGCAAAAGAAGGGTCGTTCAGTATATATTTGTCAATTGTTGGTCGTGTCTTAACAAGCATTTGAGAATCATCGTAGGTTTTCCCGTTTACTTCCTTCGTATTGCCTACTTGATAATATCTGCCATTAAGTGTCAGCCCTAAAAAACCGTCATCTGAAGAAAATTTGCTCGTTACTTTAACAGGGACCGGTACTGTTCCGCTATTTGTAACTGTGATGGTGTCGGAATAGTATTCAGGATCCGCTGGGTTAGGTGACCACGGAGAAGCAGTATCGTTTTTCTCTAATTTGATATTGTCAATACATATCCAACCACCTCCAGCATATGTTTTAACGAAGCCAAAACGATAATTTGTGACTGTAATATCGCTGTCTGCGGTCATCGTGGCAGAAAACTGATGCCATGTGTCTTGGCCGCCGTCAGTGTCTCTATTGCCGTGACCCATCGACAGGCCCCAAATTGGGGACAAACCGTTCGTTGTCAAATAGTCTGACGCTTGTCCAGTTGCTGAACCTGCGGCCGCATATTTGTAACTATAGGTCCATGTTTCCCCAGCTTTGATAGTAACTGGCGTTGGTAGCGGAAAAACGATGTATTGATCGGGGTCGATAGATGAATCACTGCTTTGGTTCTCAATCCGAAGCATATAAGTTCCAAACGGCGTGGGATATGAAGGCATAGCTGGATTAACTTCAGCGGTTCTGTCATCGTCACTGCTTGTCCCCCAAACAATCCCTGATGGTGTTTTACCTGATTCGAATCCAGAATCTGTCAGCATGTTCACTGGCACGTCCTTGTATGGCGTGTTGTCAGCCGTCTGCGTGGCTACCGAGTGCGCAATGCCACCATCGGGACAGACGAAGCTGATTGAGATTGTCCCTGATCGAAAGCCTTCAGTGAAGGTAGGCTGACTGTCTACGATGGCAAGATAATATTTATCAGGCTCATCCCCAAAGATTAGCTGCTGGGGTTCATCCGCATCAATAGCAGCGGCCAAGGAACGTCTCAATGGCACCAAATCGTCATTCATAACGATCCCAGTTACCACAATCGTCTTGACGTCGCGTGACATGTATTGCAGCATCTGGCCATCGCTAATACCAACCTTTTGCATTGTGTTGACGTGATTAGTTCCTACATCACGTTCGACCATCTGTACATACATCCACTGGGTAATATCTACTCCGGCGTATGTGATTTTAATGCCTGCTTGCTTCAATTAAACGGTTCCTCCTTTCCAATAAGCATTGAACCTGTCTCTTCTGTCGTTGTACTGCTTAACTTTTGGTGCAACTTTTGGATAAAACTGGTCGTCACCAACTTGCAGAACAAAGCTAAGTTTCGTGAGAAGATCAGCAATATTGTCCAGCTTCTTTCCTAAATCATCTGTACCGCTGCTTTCGCTTTCAGCAACCGCACCATTACCCAAGTTGTGATTGATGTTGGTAACAGCCTGTCCCAATAGTTGCCAAGCACGGCTCGTTTTAGTTAACGGCAGAATTGTTTCTGGACCATCTTCGCCAACAAGCGCATGGATTGGCTGTGTGATCAAGCCACCATTAGCGTAACCTTCAGGGCCACTGACACGAGCAAAAGCAGAGCTTCCAGAGCCATAAATGGCCTTCATGTAGTGAATACCGGCAAGCAGATCGTCATATCCGTTATAAACATCGTTGTGGCCGGGGAACTTATACGCATTGAACGTTGGCCCAATGGTTTGTACAAGCCCCATTGAAGGTATGCCGGCTTTAGCGTTGCTATCCCACAGGTTAATTGCCCTAGGATTACCATTTGATTCACGCTGGATAACTCGCATCCATGCAGCAACTTGATAATCACTGGCATCAAAACCATTGGCCTTTAAAGCTTGAATAACATATGGCTTCCAACGTTGCACGCCTGAACCACCGGGATTAGCACCTAGTGTGTCTTGCAACTTTGCCAGTTCTTTTTTAAACCAATCAACAACACTGCCTGTCAATTTGTTAATAACACCACTGGCTAAGTTGCTAAACATTTCAACACCGCCGGAAATGCCGCTAATACTTGACTTGATTAAATCGGTTACTTTTCCAATAGGGTTAGCAAGCCAATCACCAACGGCTTCCAACTTGTCCCAAGCACCAGAAAAGAATTTGCCAACACCGCCAATGACACCACCTAAGTCATAGTGTTCAACGCCAGCCATATTCATGATGGCTTTGGTTTCTTTCCCATTAAAGACACGGGTGCCTTCTGGTAATAGTCCTGTGGCATTACGCTGTTGACTCATACCGATTTGTCCATTTGGTAGCTGGTAAAGTTCTTTCCAATCAGGTCCAGTACCATCGTTGACCATGACAAGGTGCATCTTTTGGGTGACAGTACCACCAGTGGCAAAGTGAACAGGTGATAGTTTTCTCAGGGCGTCTTTGCCAGTGAACTTCTCCCAAACCCAGTTGATACCGCTAATAGCACCATTGATAACGTTGATAACTGCATTCATGCCATTTGCTGCAGCATCTTTAATGCCATCCCATATGTTGCCGAAGAAAGACTTGAGGCCTGACCACAGGGAACGCCATCCGGAATCTATTTTGCTGTTGCCATCACTTATCCAACCGTGGACTGTTGACATCCCATTTTGAGCGTTTTTCCCAACATTTCCCCAGAACCCGTTCCAATTTTTAGAAGTGTCTGACCAGAAGCTATCCCAACCTTTGTGGATACTGGTATTGGCATTATCAATCCCTGACTTTGTGCTATTCATACCGTTCTGAGCATTTTTAACAGTATCTGACCAAAAGTTGTTCCAACCTTTGCTTGCATTACTCCAAAAGCTGTCCCAATCTTTCTTTATCTGCTTATTAGCGGCATCTTGTTGCTTTTGCTGTTGCTGTTGTGCATTTGAATTTTTCTTATTTACATCATTCCAAAATCCAGTCCAGCCCTTACCAACATCGTTCCAAAATCCATTCCAGTCTTTTTGCGCCTGCTTATTGGCCGCTTCTTGCTGCTTTTGCTGTTTCTTTTGTGCCGCATCTGTTGACTTGTTGATGCCATCCCACCATTTGACTACATTGTTAGTCATTTGACGAGCATCCCAGCCAAGGCCACCTAGCCAACTATCAGCTGGCTTTTTTTTAGCATTCCAGCCATCTGTAAACTTTTTAGCGGCATCGCCGGCCCATTTACCGGCCACTTTGCCAATTGTGGCACCAATTGCGGCGCCTAATGGGCCACCAAAAAAAGCACCGATGCCACCGCCAATCAGCGTCCCGGCAGATTCACCAACGGAAGAAAACTTTTGGCCGACAGTACCTCCTTTAGAAAAGGCCTTTGTTAAATCCTTAATATCTGAAATGGCATCATAGGCAATTGTGATAGTCGCCATGCCCTTGCCAAGCGCACTGCTGTTTAGTTTGCTTAAATTCGTTTTTATCATGTCAGCGAATTTCGAGTTAGCTAGTTTCTTAAGCCCAGAATACATGCCTCCAACGCTTTTGGTGAAACCCGTGATGGCAGCAATTGGTAATACTTTACCGGCCAAATTCAAAGCAATAAATCCAGCAGCTAAATCGCCAAAAAGTTTAGGATGTTTATCGGCAAAATCTCCCAAAGACTTTAGCAATGGATTAAGGACCTTCAGTCCTGATGTGAGTGCCGCCCATGATATTTTAGCCATAGCTGATCCAGTGGTTGAAATCGTAGTGAAGAATGTTTTAATTTGACCAGCGTGGCTAGCAATTGATTGACTAACTTTTGTAACAGCATCCGAAAGCTTGTCCATCATTTTGTCCATTGCTTTAGGCCCAGCAGATAGATCAAACGCTTTTGCGAAAGCAGATGTGATTGTGCTTAGGCCTTTGCTCATTGCTTGACCTAATTTGCCAAACTCTTTATCGGTGTTTTTGTCCTGTGACCATCGGCTGATAGCCCCAAGCACTGGGTTTTGAGCCGTTAAAAAAGGCTTTTCTATGTCGCCAATTAGCGCTGGGATGCGAGACTTGATAACCCGAGTCATGCCGGGGATAGTTTGCATCAAGTTGTCTGACGCTTTGCTATATTTCTGCCCTAATTCTTCGATAACGTTAGTGGCGTCTTGAGCACTGATTTTGCCCGCACTCATCTGTGCACGAAGATCAGTCATAGTTAGCTGAGAATTGTGCTGAACCTTCTTCTCGTATTCCAGCATTGCATCAGCCATCATTGGAAACGCATCAGTTAACTGATTGAAGTCGCCAAGCTGGACAATAGATCCAGATAGTGTATGTGTGAAGTCAAGACCGACCTGTTGAATACGATCACTGGATAATCCAATCGCATCACCCATTGTCAGAAAGGCGGAAGTTAAAGCTTCGGTTTTGGGTTGGTTATCAAAGACATGATAAAACTGCTGGTTTAGTTCGTTTACCAAATCAGTATCTTGACCAAACTTGACGGCAAGTTTGTTAGTCATGTCAACCATTGCTTGCCCTTTTTCAGCATTACCAGTTAAGGTTAGCCAAATGGCATTCATTTGATCTTGCTGCTTTTCGTATTCCATACCAGCAGCAGTTGCTTCTTCAATTTTTCCTTTTAGCGTTTGCCAGCCGCTCGTAATGGCGTTGGTGATTAAGCCACCCTCAACAATTTTGTGAAGCAAACCCGGTGTCTTTTCTGCTTGCTTGTTTGTTCCCGATATAGCTTCCTTAACTCTGTTGAAAACAGACGGATTAGCCTTGTCCATTTCAGCTTGCAAACCGGTCATAGAAGACTTGGCTTTTGCTAAACTGGTAGCCGTTTCATCAACACGCGTCTTCTGTGTTCGCCATGCGTCTGAATCCTTGCCACTAGCACTGGCAATCTTGTCCAACTCAGCAGACTGTTTAGACAACTGTTCATTCAGATTGGCAATGGAGGACTTATAGCCTTCCATTTTGGCTTTGTTGGCTTCTTGCTGATTGCCTTCAGCCTCTAAGCGAGTAACATAGGCTTGATTTGCCCGTGCAGCTGCTGTGTATTCTTGCTGTAAGCCAGCTAATCCAGACTTTTGATAGTCCATGGCCTGTTTGGCACGGTCTTGCTGAGCTTGCATACTGGCCAGTTGCTTGTTAGCGCCATCGATTTGCTGCTGATACTTTAAAAACTGTTGAGCAACATCGGCAGTATTACCCTTCAACTCAGCTTGTTTGGCTTTGAGAGCGTCAATCTTAGACTGCTGTGCTTCAATAGACTTACCCAAGCCGTCATACTTGGCTTGAGCAGCGCCAACTGCATCACCAGCGGATTTCATCTCCGCCTCTTGAGCTTTCCAAGCATTTTGGCTAGAACGAACAACCGCTGTTAATGATTTGACGGATTCGCTTGCCGACAATAGATCAAGGGCAATCTTGGTGCTCATTGTTGCATTAATTTGTTGTGCCACTTCAATCACCCTTTCTCTTGGTATTGCTTCCACATAATTGCCGGATCAACTGGCCGGTCTTTCTTATCCTTGGCGGACATCATTTCCAGCATTTCAAAATAATCAGCATCATCAAAATCCTGCATTGACCAGTGGAAATACATGACTGCCTGCTTTTTCATCCATCTAAAGTCCTGTAGCTGATTTTCAAGCTCATAAACTTTTACGGCTGGATTAATCTTTGCTTTTGCTGGCATCCTGCTTCTTGGCAGCTAAGTCAATATCCTCATCACTCATGCCCATCATGCGCTCAAAAGTGTAATTAACTGCCTGAATAGTGTCGGCAAATTCTAAATCCCCAAGTTTTTCGATTTCTTGCTTGTTCAGGCCTAAAACCGTGGTCAAGAAGTCGATTGAGTCATGCAGCATATCGCGTTGCATTTTAATAATTTCTACCGGTTCCATATCAGCAACATCGTCTGCCTTGGCCATCAGTAACTGTAAGTCATACATCTTTTCCATGTTCCGATTACTGGTCTTGACTTCATGTACACGGTTGCTAAGTTGACTAACTTTAATTTTCATTTGTAATACCATCCTCTGTATTTTGTAAGGTCGCTGTGGTGAATCGGACACCACCAAGATCACCAGAAAGCGACTTTTGAGCATAAAAAATAGCGCACGTTCGTGAGCCATTCATCAGTTGTTGCTATGAAATTGTGTCAGATTGCGTCTGTCATCATTGCTTAGCTGGAGTTGTAGTGCCAGATCCTGTTGAACTTGCCGGCAATACGTAACCGCCGAACACTTCTTTGTACATGTTGGCTTTATCAAACTTAGGATCAATATCGCTATAAATCTTGTACGGCTGATTGTTAAAGGCCATAGTAGTAAGTGCTGTGTAAGTCAAAGTGTCATCTACACGTTGTTCTGCTGCCGCATCAGTCTGAATGTTAGCTGCGGTTTCGGTCATGATGCCATCACCAAAGCCGTAATAGACAAAGTGTAAACGGTCAATGGTTTGGGTGGTAATAAGTAAAGCTACATGAGCCTTTAAATTCTCATCCGTATAACCGCCCTTGCTGTCACTAACAAAACCCTTGATTTGCTGCTTAATTGCAAAGTCCAAGTTGTTAATATCTAGAGCTACTGATGGCTCTGAAGTACCAACAGTAACGTCCTGGACGTTGTTGTTGCCATAAGTCTTAGCAATGGTGCCTGCTAAGTTAGTAATGTTGGCAGTTTTAGCACCTAAATCTTTGTGATCGACAGTATAGATACCGTCTGTGCCTAATCCTGCTCCAGTACCAGAAATTAACTTTTGTTGTGCATCAACCAAAGCTAACTGGATTTGATATAAACCTACTGTTGCCATTTAAATTCCTCCAATGTTCTTTGTTCTACTGAAATAAAATGTGTTAAAAAGTTGCTGTGTGTCTTGGTCTAATGTTCGTTGTCTAACCGCGGCTACCTGCCAATGTTGATGAGTAAAAGCCTTCATCATGGCTATCTCAATGGTTTCGGGATCAGAATCAAGCAATTGCGAGTACCAAATCTGTACTTCTACTTCCTGATTTAATGCCCAGAAATCGTTGTCACCATATGCAGCTGGATCATTAGCAGCATCAGTAATCAATACAACTGTTTCGTTCAGATTATCGACTAATTCTTGCGGCAAGTTATTGCCTTTAACTGCATTGATATTGGCAATCCCGGCTTGGCTAAGCATTGCTACTGCATCATCTACAGCGCTCATTTGTCTCCACCACCATTCAACTTGGCGATAATTGCTTCATATTTCTCGGCTTCAGCGGCAAATACAGCATCTTTGGCATCATCACGAGCATTATCAACAAAATGGTCACCGTGAATTTTCTTTGTCCCATCATTAAGGAAACGTGCAACAAATGCTTTATTGCCAAATCCAGCAACGGAATTACCATTGTGCTCTTTATCAATATCACCAGTGGCGGAGCTAATATCTTCACTCAGATGCCCATACTTGCCACCGCTACCTTTAGTGTCTGGGTGTTTTTCTTTGGTTGCTTCTTGTAGCTTGCCAGCAAATACATCAGCACCAGCCTTGGTAATCTTCTCTTGGTCGCTAATAGACAATTCGGCAGCTTTTGATACTTGCTTAAGCCATTCTTCAAGTGCATCATCCATATCCACGGTTATGCCCCCTTAGTTGTTTTTATGAGGGTTAAGTAGTCATAGCGAATAGCGTTGTTTGAATCATCTGGGCTAATATCTGAAATGTCATACACGATGCCATCAAGGCGTGCCTGTTTCTGCTCAATATTTCTTGCATCGTGACGAACAATAATCGTGATTGAGTTATCCAAGCGTGTGCCCACAAGCGTGTACTGCTGTGTTAAAGTTCTCTTTTGCTGTTTGAAATGCAGACTGTAGGCTGGCACAAAGCTAGTGATATTAAGGCCAGCACCAGTCGTGTGTGATTTTGGAGAGCCAAGCTCAATGGTTCGACTAAAGTCACTTGGTTTAAAGCTACTTACCATTGTTGTCACCACCACTACTAGCCTGTAGGTGTGCCAGCATCATCAGAAGACCCTTAGGCATACCATTGGATAAACCACGGTCATAATATGTAGCTTGTGTGAGCGTTTTGATGGCTGGAATTGTCAAGGTATCACTATCTGGTGCATCACTTGATCTATTAATGATATTGATTGCAGTGTTTACCAGACTAATAATTGTTGGCAATTCAGACTCATCAAGGTTTAACTCACTCATTAAGTCACTAGCAATCTTGTTTGGATCTATTGTTGCTTCTGCCATCTGTACACCTCCATTCGGCCGCCGCTTAGAATCAAGCTACTATTCCTTTTTTAGGCGACCAGTTTACTTAGTTATTTGCCAGAGGTAGTAGTAGGTACTGTAGCAACTGGTGCAGTATAGGTAATGAACTTACCAGCAGCTGTATCAGCAGCTTTAAAGTCTGCCCGCAGTGCTGCCAAAAGTACCTGTTCAAAATTCTCATTACGTTGCCAAGACAGGTTAATGTTGCCCTTAACAGTTTCAACCACAAAGTTTTTAACACTCCCAATGAATGCCTTTGCGTCTCCAGACTTGCCAAGCACATCATCAGCAACAACTACCAGCGGAGCACCGAACAATTGTTTGCCGGATGGAGAAGTGATGGAATCTTGTAACAGGTACCTACCTTCAGCATCCTTCTGCTTATCAATTGCGGCAAAGAATGATTCAGATACAACAAACATTCGGTCAGTGTAGTTGCTCAAGCCAACGTTGAATGCATCCTTAATATCGTCAATGCTTGCAGCGGCAACTGGAGTAGCTGTTTGCAATACTGCACCAATCTTGTGCTGTTCAGTTTGGTCCTTAATGTCATTAATGTACTGGGTCAGTAAACTGGTGATATTTGGATAGTCTTGTGTCATTTCAAGGGAAATTGGCAGTGAACCACGCAAAGTCTGAACATCATAATTGACCTGTGTTAAAGAGGCATTTGCAAGTTTAGGGTTGTCAGCCAATTCAGCTGCTGAAACCAGTTGTGCAGAAGCCTTAGACAAAACAGGAATCTTACCAGTCGGTGCAGAAACTTGAACTTTAGTTACATAGCCGCCTAATTGTGCTGGGTCCTTAGGCTGACTCATAATGTCCAATACTTGGCTAGGCAATACTGCTTCGCCAGCGTTGCTATCAAAACCTGTGGAATCTCTCTTAATTTCGCCAGTCTTCAAAAATTCCTTAAAATCACGTACTTCTTCATCTTCAACTTTGTCTGCTGTTAAATTCTTTGACATATCTTTTGCTCCATCTCTTTTATTTTCTTGCTTGACATCTTGTTCCGCAGTTACCTCAGCCGGCTTATCATCACGCTTTTCAGTTTCAGCTGTTTCTTGCTCAGGCTTTTTCTCATCCAAAACAACATTACTGTCATCATCTGGGACATCATCGTCCATTTGTGATGGCGCTTGTTGGTCTGCCAATTGCTGACTTAATGACTGAATAGCAGCTTGAAGTGTTGCTATCATGCTGACCAAATCACCAGAAGTTGGTTGAGCAGTAGTTTCATCGCTTGCCATATCTGGTGTAGCGTCACGCTTTTCTTCCTCAGGCTTGTCAATAACAACCTTTGTTTTTACTTGTGCTTTTAAATCTGATAACTGCTGTTGTAATTGTTCAATTGACCGCTTTTGGTCATCAACAGATTGTTCTTCTTTTTCCTCTGGCTTTTCTGCCATCTTCACAACTTCTTTCTTACTTGATAAAAATTGAGCCAAATCCCGTTGCACTTGCACACTTGTTTCGGTATATGCTGGGATAGGAGTCAGCGACAGTTCAAACACTTGGTCAATTTTGTTAATTGTGTGGATCGTGTTGCCTTGTGAGTTGACTGACCAACTATCTCCACCAGGCGCAATCTTAAAACCGAACGACATGCCCTTGATATTGCCATTCAGTATGTTTGTGTATGTGTCATGCCCCAACTGTGTGTCTGGTAACTGGGCATTAAAGTGTAAACCATCAGGCTGAATGCTTGTTTGTAATGTTCCAGCGTCTGCACGGGCCAAAATGTTAGAAAAATCATGTGCATAAAGTAGCAAAACTTGGCTCAAATCGACGTTATTTAGGGCATTTTGGTCAACATATTCGGTAAAATCGCCTTTAATCGATGGCTGATTGAACGCTGCCGCAACGCCTGAAATATCCATATTTTGTCCATTTTCAGCCTGATTGTTGCTATTTTCATTGGCTAAGCCCGTTTCAGCTCGAATTTTAACGTCAAATGTACGTATATCTTCATTTTCCACTAAATCACACCCCTTTTCGCTAGCATTTGTTGGGCTTGCAAAGGCGTGATGGCTGGTGTTGTGCCACTTAGCAACTTCTGTATCTGGCTAATAAGTAGGTCATTATCGGCATCCACAGCGCTAGATTCATCAATATTCACGGGGACGCCAAATTTGGCACCCATTTCGCTTTCTATTGGCTTTACATATCGCCTTAAAGTGTTGCTATAAAGCGATTTAGTCATATCTAATGAACTTTGCTGGTCACCTTGACCATTCAAATAGCTATCTGGAACACCAAAAACCTTGCCTATCTGTGTCTTGGACCAGTCATTGCTTGTTAGAAACTTGCTTACGTCAGCATTAATTGATAAATTTTGTACATCATAAAGCTGGTCAAGCACCATAGGCCGTCCAGCATTGTCACCCGTGTTGGCATTTTCAAAAGCTTTTCGTGTTGCTTCTTTTTCTTCTGGTGATAAAGCACCCTCAGCGACTTTAATGACGGTGCTTGGATTAATAGCGTTCTTAATGGTTGATAGTGTCAACTTGTTTGCATAATCTTGAATGTTGACTTGGCTTGCAATTGATTCTAATGGGCTAATACCAATGTATTGCTGACCATTGCTACCACTAGCCATCAATCGAAAGTGAAGCATGTTTGCACTCGGATAATTGATAGTGCCTCTCTCGTCTCCCCAGTTAACCGCATAGCTAATATCTGCACTGCTGTCTGCCAAAGTGACTACTACCTGTGCCGCCGGTGCCATCTCTAGCCTCATAGGAACATTGTTGCTGTCTCTTGTAATGGCGATATAGGCGTTTCCCGTAAGCAACATCTGAACTACAGCTGATTGCCAAAAGTTAAACGGAGAAATAAGGTTGTTCGGGTTATTTATCACCTTGTCAAAGGGTGCAGCCACTTCAAAACTTGCCGATGCAATATCACTGCTTAGAAGGTTGGTAACAGCATATAGATCAGAATTATTTAAGGCCGTACTGGCATCAACCAAATGATTGGGTAATACTTGTCCACCGCTTATGATGTAACTTGACAGGTTAGTTGATGGTATCGTCATACTTCTTTTCTGCATTCGTTCATACGGATTCCATATGCTCATCTACTACCACCTGCCTTAGATGTAGGCGTGAGTAGCCAACCGCAAAAGAGCAATACACTGCCTAGTACCAACGTTCCTATGGTGCTATTAAAAAGATAAGCACTGGTGACAATAGCAATTAAGCCGGATACAAATAACACTGTTGGCAACAGTTCCTTAAGCATTATCAATTTGCTCACACTCGCACCTCCCTCAGATTCTTTGTGTCTTTCATTGTTTTTTTACCTCTCACTATATATACGTACTTGATGCGCCATTTTTGACCAATATTTACCTTCCAATGCAAAAAAATATGTAGCCTTTTAAAAAGCTGCATTCATTAGGAACTTATGGCGCTCTTCATCACTCATACCAGACAATGGGGAACGGTTCTTATCATTATCTGCATCTGGGTCGAAGTCTGAAAAGGCATAATAGGCACGGCTAAATGCATCAATAACTGCATCAACAGCATCAATTTTTGAAGTTGCACGATCCTTATCTACCTTTATGCCAGCGCTTGAGCCAACTATAACCGCATTGGTCAATGCATACTTTAAAATTGGGTCATCGTCATAATGAACTCGGCCTTCCCGAATTGCTTTCTTGAACTCATGTGTTGGTTTATCTAACTTATCTGACGTCTGTTTTAAAGGCATCAGTGGAAATGGTTCTTCTTGGCTTAACTTATCCAAAACATCGCTAGTTCCCCAGCGGTCAAATACAAAGAACTTAACATTTAAGCCATTCTCTTCTATATAGCTCATAATCCACGTGGTAACACTGTCTTCATCTATGTAGCCAAAGCGTCCTTTTGCAATAGTGGCAAAACCCAATTGCTCAGCTTGACGATAATTAATTCCATCTTGCTTTTCTTTTTCGGCAATACTTCCACCTGTGTGAGATAAGGGTACCCAACTATGCTGTTGGATATAATAGTGTGTCTCTCCAGCCAACTGGTATGGATAAATGAAAGCAACTGCTGTGTCGTCTGCAAGTTTGCTTAAGTCGAATCCTATATAAACATCATGACCAGAAATGCTGAATGGTGGCTTATCAGCTACTGCATTTTCGATGTCATGTATGTTTAAATAGCGATTATCAGAAGCCTTAATCCACATGTTCAGGTTCTTGTTCTTGAATTCATCTAATGTTCCGTCCAGCTTTTTCTTGTCTCGTTCTGAAACTAAACTAGGCAACATCGTATCCTTTTTCAATTCAAGAATTGGGTTTGATTTTGTCCATGAGGATGGGTCATCAACTTCATCTTCACTATCCTGACTGTAGTTAATTAGCAACACATCGTCTAAATCTCGTGAATAATCCTTTTGCATTGCTTCTCGTGCCAACTTTTCATCTAGATAAAAACTGCTGGTGCTGTCAGGGTAGGCTGTCGAGATAGACCAAAACTGGTGATCATATACTTGCACCTGCCCACTTGTAATCTTGCCAATGTTTTCTTTAATGGTGCCAATCCGGCCGTCATCACCACTCTCATCAGCCACAGCAAGCCGAAAATGGTAGCTATCAAATTGACCAGACTCATGTGACAAACGGAGCAACTGGTTTCGCGTCTTTTTACTTCTAACGACATCATCCAAAGTCTTTATCTGCTGGGTTTTATATGTTCTCTTTACATCTGTAAGTTCACCTAATCTGTCAAAGGTAAGTTGAATGTACCGCCATCCTTTTTTTGATTGTGCAACCACAGGTGCTATATATCCCATGTCTTGGTTGTACATGCCATCAGATGCAATCAGGTAGTCATATGCAAGTAGAATATTTGTGATGTATGTCTTCCCATTTGTTCGTGCCACAGAAAATTGAACCCTATGGAATCTACGCTCACCCTTTTCATTCCGCCACCCTTGACTTGAACAGAGCAGTGCTTTCTGCCATAGCATTAGCGGAAGTGGTTTGCCTGTATCAACGTCTGGACAAATGCTGGCAAAGTTTAGCACTTCATGACACTTACCTAGGTCATACGTGTAAGGGAAGTCATCACTGCTAATCCGTGTCAAGTCTTGCAAATGCCGCCAGCAAGCAAGTTTAATATCTTGTCCAGCCATGGTAGTACCTTCAAGCACCTGAAAAGCATAGGCAGTCATAGGGTCATGATATTTGTCAGCAATCTTATCGTAAGCACCGTTATCTCGCTGCTGTTTGTAAGCTCGTTCAACAGTCCAATCTGGCAATGTTAAATCATAGTCTACCAACTCTTGTCACCTGCCTTTAATGCTTGCTTAAGCGTTGGACCATCATCGTCATCTTGGTTATCCAAGACAATTGAAGCACGCGCTTGTGGACTGAGACCCAAAGCATCACTTAATGACTTAATCTTGGTGGTTGCATCATTCAAAATAGCAGCTGCAGGGTTCTTTCTACTTCCCGTGCTTAAGCCATTCTCATTTATATCCTCATATGCCTGTCTTGATAATTGAATCTGTTGGCATAAGGCTATTACCAGTGGCTTGTCAACTTGTTTGCATAATCCTGCTGCGTTTAACAGAGGTACAAGCTCTCGCCAAGCTGTATAAGCATATCCTTGCAAAAATCTTGGTGGCGTAACTTGTAATGGCTCCATTCCACTTGTCTTCTTTGCTAGCTCCTCAGTTCGTGCACGCTGATCCGCACGATCTGATGCATCTTGTGTTATTTTCATCTTTCTGCCCATGTCTGCTGTACCTCCTTTCGTTTCTTTTCTATGTAAAAGCTTATGCATCAACATATATAGCACTTCTTGCACTGCCTATCATATTCATTTGCTGTACTTTTGTAAGCATGACAAATGCCGGTATATCAACGTTTGAAGGCCATGATGTGACCCATATAAAATATTTTTATAATTGCACATTTTTTGAGAGAAGACCATTTTGTTATGTGAGGTCCCTCTCTACGCCTACGGGGGGCGGGCATTACAGATTTTTTATTTTTAAATGCGTTATTTAATATTCGCTGTTCATTATTTATTGTTTATGATTTATCATTTTAAATTCTAATGGTTTAAATAATGGCTGTGCAAGATCATAATTTGCCTCCTGCTGTACCCCCTCACTATATATACGTATGAAGTGCGTCATTTTTACCTTATCAACACAAAAAGAGCCAACCAACGGCTGACCCTTGCTTATGTATAAAGGTGACACAACATGGAGCTAACTCTCTATTTGCTTAAAACGTCTTTTTAAAGTTGTTTCACTTATTCCAGTTATTCTTCTAATTCTTCTATACGAAAGATTTTTTTCGCGAAGCCTAAATGCTTTTCTGATATCATCTTCAGAATATGTATTTGGACGTCCCTCTTTGAAGTGAGGGTTGTGCGCTCTGGCATATTGTTTTCCTTCTTGAGTTCTTGATATTATCATGTCTCGTTCAAATTGTGCAAAAGCTGAGAATACTGTAAACACAAGTCTACCTGTTGGAGTGTTATCAATGGTTCCTAAATTCAGAATCATTACTGAAATATTCTTGTCAAACAGTCGCTGAATCACTTCTAGTGCTTCTTTGGTATTTCGTGCGAATCTGTCAAGTTTTGTTACAATCAGCTTGTCACCTGGTTGCATCAAGCAAATCATTTCTTTAAAAACAGGTCTTACCATAGTTGTTCCCGTGTACTTTTCTGAGTAAATCCTTATTGCTCCTGCCTGCTTTAACGTTTGTATTTGGACACTTAGATTCTGTCCGTCAGTGCTTACACGTGCATATCCATAAATCATAAATACACCTCGATCAATAAAAAAAGCAGTCCGCAATTTTTAAGTTGCAGACTGCTTCCATTTCTTAAACAATGAAACTATATCACAGAATTATAAAGAAGTATAGTCCCTGAAAATGAATAGTTTCTTAGAAAAACGCAGTCTGTCATGGTACTATTAACCTCATTCCTTGCTAACAGAGATTCATACTATAACTTAAAAGTTATGGACGATCTCATAAGGAGGAATATTTATGTCACAAACTGGAAACTTAGGAAGATCCGCAGCTTTAGCGGGAGCTGCCACTTTACCTGTAACTGGTGAACATATTTTTAACTTTTTGCCAATAGTTGGAAGTGTTTTAATTTTAGCTATTGCACTTTTTAGTGGGTACAATTTTTTCCTTAGAAAATGGTATAACGTTAAATGATTGGTTCGAGTCTTCAACCATACATTTATAGCCTAAACATTTTCATTCTATGTATGAGTGCATTAGGCTTATTGAGGATGTTTATCACTTTCTGGTTTGCAAATGTGTATGACTATCAGTTTATAAAATACAGATATGCTCATCACAGGAGGATAAAGCGTTTTAGTCCTTCAATATCAGTTATTGTTCCCGCCTTTAATGAAGAAAAGGCCATAATCCAAACACTGGCCTCAATTTGCAGAAGTACTTATAAAAAAATCAGCATTGTAGTAGTTGATGATGGTTCGTCTGATAACACAGCTATTTTGGTCAAAGAATTTATCGAAGTTCATCCTGATAATGATATCAAACTGATTCAGCAACCAAACTCAGGAAAGTCTGTAGCAATCAATAACGCCCTGTTTAATTATGACAATTCTGTCCTAACAATGGTTCTCGATGCCGATTCTCTCCTAAAAGAAGATGCCATAGAGAAAATGGTCAAATGGTTTTTGAACCCCAAAATAGTCGCACTTGCTATGAACGTGAAGATGTTAACCTTACCAACCTTTATTGGAGCATGCCAGCGTTTTGAATTCATAAGTGCTTATAGAGGTAAATGCGCTGAACACGTATTGAAAACGCTTTACATCATAGGAGGCATTGGGTCTACTTTTAGAACAGATAAGCTTAAAAATATTGGTGGATACGACACGAACACTCCGACCGAAGACATTGATCTGACTTTAAAACTTCTCTCTAG
>NZ_JBVAYD010000037.1:0-16157 GCF_055413445.1 Lacticaseibacillus sp. 22
ATAAAAAACGGTGCTGCCTTGAACAGGCAACACCGTTTTTGTCGTCGGTGATCACGAAAGACTAGTCTTTCGTAGCAACACCGCCGCCATTTTTCTTGATAATTTCTTCTTGGATGCTCTTTGGCACAGCTTCGTAGTGGTCAAAGGTCATGGTGAAAGTACCACGGCCTTGGGTTGCACTACGCAAGGTGGTTGCATAGCCAAACATTTCGGCCAGCGGAACCATTGAGTTAACCAATTGCGCATTACCGCGCGCTTCCATACCTTCAACGCGACCGCGACGTGCTGTGATCTGGCCCATAACATCGCCAAGGTATTCTTCAGGCGCAACGACTTCAACGTGCATGATCGGTTCAAGGATCACGGCGCCAGCATTCTTCGAGGCATTACGTAACGCCATGGAAGCAGCCACTTTAAAGGCAGCTTCAGAAGAATCGACTTCATGGTAAGAACCATCATATAGTTTGGCCTTCACATCAATTAATGGATAGCCAGCCAAGACACCGTTTGCCATGGCTTCTTTCAGACCTTGTTCAACAGCTGGGATATATTCACGCGGAACAACCCCACCGACAATGGCATTTTCAAATTCAAAGCCCTTGCCTTCTTCGTTTGGTGTGAACTCGATCCAAACATCACCATATTGACCTTTACCACCGGACTGACGAACAAACTTACCTTGTGCAGACGCTTCTTTAGTAAAGGTCTCACGATAGGCAACTTGTGGTTCACCAACTTTAGCAGCCACTTTGAATTCACGCTTCAGACGATCAACCATGATATCCAAGTGCAATTCACCCATGCCGGCAATCAATGTTTCACCAGTTTCAGGGTTGGTTTCAGCCTTGAATGTCGGATCTTCTTCAGAGAGCTTCTGCAAACCGATATCCAGCTTGTCTTGGTCTTCTTTAGAGTCAGGCTCGATGGAAACCTGGATAACCGGATCCGGAACATCCAATGATTCAAGAATCAATGGGTGGTTAACATCCGTCAAAGAATCCCCTGTGGTGGTATTCTTCAAACCGATAGCAGCAGCGATATCGCCGGAAAAGACTTCCGGAATTTCTTCACGGTGATTACTATGCATCTGCAACAGACGGCCGACACGTTCACGGTTGTCTTTTGTTGCGTTCAACACATAGGAACCAGCTTCCAGTGTGCCGCTGTATACCCGAATATAGGTCAAACGGCCAACAAATGGATCAGTCGCAACTTTGAAGGCCAAAGCAGCAAACGGCTTGTCATCACCAGCGGTCAGCTCAACGGCATCGCCTGTATCAGGATCGGTTGCATGATACGGACGAACATCCAATGGTGACGGCAGGTAATCAATAACCGCGTCCAACAGCATCTGAACACCCTTGTTCTTGAAAGCTGAACCAGCCAAAACTGGGTAGAATTCCAAGTTAATGGTTGCTTTACGAATAGCAGCCTTTAATTCAGCATTGGAAATCTCTTCGCCTTCAAGATACTTGTCCATGATGCCATCGTCAACGTCAGCAACGGCTTCGACAAGTTCGTTGTGGGCTTTTTCGGCAGCTTCCTTATATTCATCAGGAATGTCAACCGTATCCCACTTCGTCCCGAGTTCATCTTCGTCGTACAAGTCGGCCTTCATTTCGATCAGGTCAATGACCCCTTCGAACTTATCTTCGGCACCGATTGGCAACTGAACGGCATGGGCATTTGCCTGTAGCCGATCATGCAAAGTTGACAATGAATAGTCAAAATCCGCACCAATCTTATCCATCTTGTTAACGAAAACTAACCGCGGAACCCCGTATGTTGTCGCTTGACGCCAAACGTTTTCAGTCTGCGGCTCAACACCGGATTGGGCATCCAAAACGGTGATCGCACCATCTAACACACGCAAGGAACGTTCAACTTCAATCGTGAAGTCAACGTGTCCCGGGGTGTCAATGATGTTGACCCGGTGATCCTTCCAGAAAGCCGTGGTAGCAGCACTGGTGATGGTGATCCCACGTTCCTGTTCCTGTGGCATCCAGTCCATCTGTGAAGCTCCTTCATGAGTTTCACCGATTTTATGAATTTTACCGGTATAATACAAAATCCGTTCAGTCGTGGTCGTTTTACCGGCATCGATGTGAGCCATGATCCCGATATTACGGGTACGGTCTAACGGAAATTCACGTTTGTTGGCCATGTGGCGTATTGCTCCTCTCTTGATTCAACTGGCTTTATACAAAGAATGGCTACTATATACCAAACCGCGGATATAATAGCCAAACCATCTTACCAACGATAATGTGCAAATGCCCGGTTAGCATCAGCCATCTTGTGGGTATCTTCACGCTTCTTCACTGCGGCGCCGGTGTTGTTAGCGGCGTCCATGATTTCCTTAGCCAAGCGTTCGTCCATTGTGTGTTCACCGCGTTGACGCGAATACTGAACAATCCAACGCAAGCCCAAGGTGGTCCGGCGATCCGGACGAACTTCAATCGGCACCTGGTAGTTAGAACCACCGATACGGCGAGCTTTAACTTCCAAGACCGGCATAACGTTCTTCATTGCTTCTTCAAAAACGTCTAACGGTTCGTTCCCGGTTTGTTTCTTAATCATATCAAATGCATCATATAAAATAGTGGATGCCTTCCCGCGCTTACCATCAATCATCAAGTGGTTGATTAAACGGGTAACCAGCTTTGAATTGTAAACTGGATCAGGTAAAACATCACGTTTTGCGACACTGCCTTTACGTGGCATGCATTTTGCCTCCTCTTAAAAGTATTCGTCTGCCCAAGCTGCTCACAAACCGGCTCGGCTAGCAACCCAAAGCGATTCCTGAGTTTCTTTTAGGCTGACGCATATTCTGTCTATACCGCACAAAGCGGATCTAAAAATTTGTTGTCATCATCATGCGGCTAATCCGCACTGATTTTGCTTACTTCTTCTTAGGACGTTTTGCACCGTACTTCGAGCGACCTTGCATCCGGCCGTCAACACCAGCGGTATCAAGCGCACCACGAACGATGTGATAACGAACCCCTGGCAAGTCCTTAACACGGCCGCCACGGATCAAGACAACACTATGTTCTTGCAAGTTATGGCCAATACCCGGAATATAAGCTGTCACTTCGATCAAGTTGGACAGACGAACACGAGCATATTTCCGCAAAGCTGAGTTAGGTTTCTTAGGTGTCATGGTACCGACACGAGTAGCAACCCCACGTTTTTGCGGTGCTGGATTACTGGTAAGGCTCTTCTTCTTGCTGTTGTAACCGAAGTTCAACGCAGGAGAGTCTGACTTGGTTGATTTGGATTTACGACCTTGGCGAACTAATTGATTAATAGTAGGCATTAAGCTTCTCCTTCCTTATATTGCATCTTTTTTAAGTCCACACATCCAGGCGGTTCATTTTTTGTGATAAAAAAACGGCCAACCGAACGGCGACGGCTCTTAACCCAGTCAGCACGTCCGGACAACCCGAATAAACTGGAAAAAAGCACCTTTGATAGTGTACTATCCTATACGCGCTGGTGTCAAGGAAAACAATAGAACATTCACTTGACATTTGAAATGGTGAACTTTTAACAAAAGCGTATGAACGACAACCTTTTCACGGTTATATTTCTAAATAACCGGTTAACTTCAACCATAGCAAAAAAGTTCTGTAAAGCAACCCCGAAAGGCAGCTTCACAGAACTTTTTTAAATTCGGGACTTTTTGAAATCTGGCATATATATTTTTTGATCCACTGCGGCCTTTTTTCTCCAGCGATTTAGCCTGAAAAGTTTTTAAAAATGCAGGTTTTAAGAGAAATACATTTGTCATTTTACTTACTTTTTGTTACGAAAGCGTTGTCGATATTGCTAAATCGATCATATTGCATCGTTATCAAGCGCCATCCATTTTTCAGCGAAATTTATTCTATGAAGTGAGGTGGTGGCTTTGATTCTAGCTTTATTTTTACTAACCGTGATCAGCGTAACAAAGCGTTTAACTAGCATTAATCAGTCAGTTCATTGTATTTTGGCGATTCTTTTAGGGATAAGCAGTACGACCTGGTTACCTTTTTTCCTCAGTGTCGGTTTGCTTATGTTTAGCATTGCTGATTGGCATGAGCGCAGCGTTTCACTCATCAATTTTTGTGGCTGGTGGTTTGGTATCATTGTGGTTTTTCCCTGCAATTTGTTTAATTTAATGATGTTAGGTTCCATGGTTGGCGGGTTAGCACTGATGTCGCACGGTTTAGGCAGTGCTGATGTTTTACTGATTGCATTATTAGGTGGCGTTCTGCAACTAGAAGCTGCCTTGGTTATCACGTTAATTGCTTGTATCAGCGCTGGCGGTCACTGGTTTATTACCCGTTTAGAGACGTTGCCGATGATTAGTCATATAGCGATCGGTTACGGTTGCTTTAGTTTGGCAGCTAATTGCCTAGGCATTTTTTGATCGTGGTCATTTGTGTACAAGTCAAAACGTATGCCTTGGCACAGAGATTGGTATGTAAGCAGCTCGTGACCGTTCCTGCTCGCGTGCATATAAAAAAGCGGCGCAAGTATCTTTTTCAAGATACTTACGCCGCTTCTTTTGTGGCCAGATGCTTCAGTTTGACCACCGACAAGGCGATTACTGTTTGTCAGTGTCGCTTTGCTGGTTGTCTTTTTCCTTCATCTGTTTTTCGATGTCTGAAATCGAATAAACACTGTCGGAAACCGTACCGACACTCTTAGGTTCCTCGTGACGATAGGTGGCCATCCCGGTACCAGCCGGAATGATCTTCCCGATAATGACATTTTCTTTCAGACCAACCAGTGGATCGTTCTTGCCGCGAATGGATGCATCGGTTAAGACACGCGTGGTTTCTTGGAAGGAAGCAGCTGATAAGAAGCTGTTAGTTTCCAGAGAAGCCTTGGTAATCCCCAGCAAGACCGGACGACCCGTTGCCGGGATCCCGCCACTGATGATTGCTTGCGTGTTCTTTTCCTTGAAGTCCGCAATGTCGAGCAAGGTGCCTGGCAGAATATTCGTGTCGCCCGGATCCATGACGCGGATCTTACGTAACATTTGCCGTACCATTACTTCGACGTGCTTATCACCGATGTCAACCCCTTGCATACGGTAAACTTTCTGAACTTCAGAAAGCAGGTAGTTTTCGGTTGCCATCACATCGCGCACCTTGATCAATTGCTTAGGATCAATTGAACCACCAGTTAAGCGTTCGCCACGGTTAATGTGATCCCCTTCTGCAACGGCCACACTAGATGCATATGGCACACTGTAAGTCCGGGTATCGGTTTCACCTTTGACGGTAATTTCACGCGTATGCTCGGCTGGGTTTTCATCAATTGCCGTTACTTCACCAGTAACTTCAGTGATAACCGCTTCACCTTTAGGATTCCGTGCTTCAAAGATTTCCTGAACACGAGGCAGCCCTTGCGTGATATCTTCGCCACCAGCAACACCACCGGTATGGAAGTTACGCATGGTCAGCTGGGTACCTGGTTCACCGATTGACTGTGCCGCCACGGTCCCGACAGCTTCACCGACTTCAACCTGTTCGCCGGTTGCCATGTTACGGCCATAGCACTTCTGGCAAACACCATGCTTCGTGTTGCAGGTAAAGACCGAACGAATGGTAACGGCTTCAACGCCAGCATCCACAATCTTCTGAGCCATGTCTTCATCCATAAGCGTATTGCGTTTAACCAGCACATCGCCAGTCTTTGGATCAAGAACGTCTTTCATCGTGAACCGGCCAACCAAACGATCATACAGCGGTTCAATCATTTCGTTACCTTCACGAATTGCACGAACAACCAATCCACGATCAGTACCGCAGTCTTCTTCGCGAACAATGACGTCTTGGGCAACATCAACTAAACGACGGGTCAGGTAGCCTGAGTCAGCCGTCTTCAGCGCCGTATCGGTCATCCCTTTACGTGCACCGTGAGTTGACATGAACATTTCCATAACGGTTAGACCTTCACGGAAGTTCGAGATAACAGGAACTTCCATCATCCCTCCGTTAGGCGCAGCCATCAGACCACGCATACCGGCAAGCTGAGTAAAGTTTGAGATGTTACCACGAGCACCGGAATCAGACATCATGGAAATTGGGTTGTTCGGGTCAAAAGAATCAACCAGTTTTTGCTGGATTTCATCTTTAGCGTCGTTCCAGATCTGAATGACCCGGTCATGCCGTTCATCGTCAGTGATTAAACCACGACGGAACTGCTTAGAAACCGTTGCAACCTTCTTATGGGCTGCCGCCACAATCTCTGGCTTTTCCTTCAGGTTCGTAATGTCGGCAATCCCAACGGTCAAACCTGAATTCGTTGACTGAGTATAGCCGAGTGTCTTCATGTCATCCAGCAAGTCACTGGTCCGCTGAACTTTATAAACTTTGAAGACTTGGGCAATGATGTCAGACAGGAATCCTTTCTTGAATGGATCGATCAAAGGTGCATCTTCAAGGTAAGCATGGATATCTTCACCTTTGTCGATGAAGTATTTGTCCGGCACACCATTGACGATGTTGTCCTGAGTCGGTTCGTTCAAATACGGGAAGTCTTTTGGCATGATCTCGTTAAAGATTGCCTTGCCGACACTCGTCACCATAATCTTTTGTTTCTGCTCATCAGTAAACGGTTTGTCCGTAAAGGAGTTCGCAGCAATCCCGACACGACTGTGCAGATGAACATAGCCATTTTGCAACGCCATCAACACTTCATTGGTATCCTTGAAGATCATGCCTTCGCCTTCGCGGCCCTTCTGCTCCATGGTCAGGTAGTAGTTACCTAACACAACGTCTTGAGAAGGGGTAACGATTGGCTTGCCGTCTTTAGGTGCCAAAATGTGGTGGGCTGCCAGCATCAGCATGCGCGCTTCTGCCATTGCTTCATCAGACAGCGGTACGTGAATCGCCATCTGGTCACCATCAAAGTCAGCGTTATAAGCTTCGCAAACCAGTGGGTGCAAGCGAATGGACTTACCATCAACCAAGACAGGTTCAAATGCCTGAATACCCAGTCGATGCAAAGTAGGCGCACGGTTCAAAAGGACTGGCCGTTCCTTAATCACATCTTCGAGGACATCCCAGACATCATCGTCTTGGCGATCAATCTTCCGGCGAGCATTTTTAATATTGCTTGCCATATCGCGCTTAACCAGTTCGCGCATGACAAATGGCTTAAAGAGTTCCAAGGCCATTTCACGCGGAACACCACACTGATAAAACTTCAACCATGGGCCAACATCAATAACCGAACGGCCAGAGTAATCGACACGCTTACCTAACAGGTTTTGACGGAATCGGCCTTGCTTCCCTTTCAACATGTGGGACAAGGACTTAAGCGGGCGGTTACCAGGTCCGGTAACCGGGCGTCCGCGCCGACCGTTATCGATCAAGGCATCGACCGCTTCCTGCAGCATGCGCTTTTCGTTTTGCACGATAATACTTGGTGCATTGAGATCAAGCAGACGCTTCAGACGGTTGTTACGGTTGATGACCCGGCGATACAAGTCGTTTAGATCAGAGGTCGCAAACCGGCCGCCTTCAAGCTGAACCATTGGCCGCAAATCCGGTGGAATAACAGGAATCGTGTCCATAACCATCCATGCCGGGTCATTACCGGACTCCTTGAACGCATCCAAAATGTCCAGACGGCGAATCGCACGGGTCCGTTTTTGACCCTGAGCTGATTTCAGGTCTTCTTTTAATTCAGCAACTTCTTTTTCGAGATCAACATCCTGCAACAATTCCTTGATGGCTTCAGCACCCATCTTGGCATTGAAGGTCTGTCCATATTCTTCCCGCTTTTCGCGATATTCGCGTTCGGTTAGCAGCTGCTTTTTCTCCATTGGCGTATCGCCTGGATCAATCACAACATAGGAAGCAAAATAGATGATTTCTTCAAGTGAACGCGGCGACATGTCGAGTACCAGACCCATCCGGCTAGGAATTCCCTTGAAGTACCAGATGTGCGTCACCGGTGCAGCTAATTCAATATGACCCATCCGTTCGCGCCGAACCTTGGACCGGGTGACTTCAACGCCGCAGCGATCACAAACGATTCCCTTATAGCGGATTCGCTTGTACTTACCACAGGCACATTCCCAGTCTTTGGTCGGTCCGAAGATACGTTCATCGAATAAGCCGTCCCGCTCAGGCTTTAGGGTCCGATAGTTGATCGTTTCGGGCTTTTTGACTTCCCCATAAGACCAGCTGCGGATCTTGTCCGGCGAGGCTAAGCCGATTTGCATACTTTCAAACTTATTGACATCAATCAAAGGGCTAACCTCCTATTTCTTATCGTCGGTACTATTGTCGGCAGACTGACCGTCACTTGCTTGGGTTGCGGCTTCGTGTGCCTTCTTTTCTTCTTGCTGAGCTGCGAACTTCGCTAATGCATCGACGGAAACAACATCGTCTTCGTCATCGTCCATGTCGCGCAATTCGATTTCCTGCTTATCAGCACCTAGAACCTTCATATCAAGTCCCAGCGCTTGCAATTCCTTGACCAGCACACGGAATGATTCCGGTACGCCAGGCTTTGGAATCGGATCGCCCTTAACGATGGCTTCGTAGGTCTTAACTCGGCCAACAACGTCATCGGACTTATAAGTCAAGATTTCCTGTAAGGTATACGCTGCACCATAAGCTTCAAGGGCCCAGACTTCCATTTCACCAAACCGCTGGCCGCCAAACTGAGCTTTACCACCAAGAGGCTGTTGGGTGACTAAACTGTAAGGTCCAATTGAACGCGCATGGATCTTATCATCAACCATGTGAGACAGCTTCATGTAATACATGACACCGACAGATACCCGGTTTTCAAATGGTTCCCCGGTACGGCCATCATACAAGACTGACTTCCCATCAGATGGCATGCCGGCTTCTTTAACGGTTGCCCACAAGTCTTTATCGTTGGCACCGTCAAAGACTGGCGTTGCAACATGAATGCCTAAGTTACGAGCAGCCATGCCCAGATGCAATTCCAGCACCTGCCCGATGTTCATACGACTTGGCACACCCATTGGCGACAAGCAAATATCGACTGGGGTACCATCTGGCAAGTATGGCATGTCTTCTTCAGGCACAACGACGGAAACCGTCCCTTTGTTCCCATGACGACCAGCCATCTTGTCACCAACTTGAATTTTCCGCTTCTGCGTGATATAAACCCGCACCATCATATTGACGCCAGGAGATAATTCATCCCCAGCTTCACGGGTGAAGATTTTGACGTCCTGAATAATACCGCCGCCACCATGCGGAACCCGCAGCGATGTGTCGCGAACTTCACGTGCTTTTTCACCAAAAATTGCGTGTAGCAGCCGTTCTTCAGCAGATAATTCGGTAACTCCCTTAGGCGTCACTTTACCGACCAGAATGTCGCCATCCCGAACTTCGGCACCGACACGAACAACCCCGAATTCATCGAGATCCTTGAGGGCCTCTTCACCAACGTTTGGAATCTCACGTGTGACTTCTTCAGGTCCAAGTTTGGTGTCACGTGCTTCTGACTCATATTCTTCAATATGGATCGACGTGTAAACATCATCTTTAACCAACCGTTCAGACAGCACAATCGCATCTTCGTAGTTGTACATGTTCCATGTCATGAAGGCGATGATCGGGTTTTGGCCCAATGCCAATTCACCATTTTGCATGGCTGGTCCATCAGCAATGATTTCATCGACATCGACATGGTCACCGATCGTAACAATCGGACGTTGGTTGTAGTTCTTGCCGGCGTTACTACGCTTGAATTTCATCAATTTGTAAGTGTCCAAGGCGCCGTCTTCACGACGTACCCGGATTTGCTTAGCATCGACATATTCAACCGTACCGGCATTGTTAGCCAAAACCGCGGTTCCTGAGTCATGGGCGGCTTTGTATTCCATCCCGGTCCCGACAAGCGGGGCATGCGGATTGATCAAAGGTACCGCCTGACGCTGCATGTTAGCACCCATCAACGCACGGTTAGAGTCGTCGTTTTCCAAGAATGGAATGCAGGCAGTTGCGACTGCGACAACCTGCTTAGGCGAAACGTCCATGTAATCGACTTTGTCTGGTGAAATTTCAATGTTGTTATCTTTATGCCGGGCCAAAACCGTGTCATCAACGAAGGATCCATCATCGTTTAGTGGCGAGTTTGCCTGCGCAACAATGTAGTTATCTTCTTCGTCAGCTGTCAGGTAATCGATCTTGTCGGTAACCTTATGCGTATCCCATGAAACCCGTCGATATGGCGTTTCAATGAAGCCGTATGGGTTAACGACCGCGTATGAAGCCAAGCTGTTAATCAGCCCGATGTTCGGGCCTTCGGGGGTTTCAATCGGACACATCCGGCCATAATGGGTGTAATGAACATCTCGAACTTCATAACCCGCACGATCACGAGTCAAGCCACCAGGTCCAAGGGCAGACAGACGCCGTTTATGGGTTAATTCGCCCAACGGATTGGTCTGATCCATGAACTGTGACAGCTGGGAACTGCCAAAGAATTCCTTAATTGAAGCCACAACTGGCCGAATATTGATCAATTGCTGCGGTGTAACGGTTGCGGTGTCCTGAATCGACATCCGTTCGCGAACAACCCGTTCCATCCGCGAAAGCCCGATCCGGAACTGATTTTGCAATAATTCACCAACGGAACGAATACGACGATTACCCAAGTGGTCAATATCATCAACCGTACCTAAGCCTTCCTGCAAGTTCAGGAAGTAGTTCATCGATGCCAAAACGTCAGCTGGCAAAATATGCTTAACTTTCTTGCCGATATGCCCATTGCCAATTAAATTAATTTCTTTATCCGGGGTCACCTGTGAGTAAACTTTAATACTCTGCAGCTCAATCGGATCGGTCATCACACCTTGATCAGAAGGTTGATAAGTGGCCGTCTTGAAATCATCCCGATCCAAGTACGGTGCCAGCTTATCCATCACTTGGCGATCCACTTTGGTCCCTTTTTGGGCAACGACTTCACCTGTATCCGGATCAGCCAGTGTTTCCGCTAAAACCTGATTCAATAGCCGGGTCTTCAGGCTCAGCTTCTTGTTCACCTTGTAACGCCCAACAGAGGCTAAGTCATAACGCTTCGGGTCAAAGAAGCGGGCATACAAAAGTGACCGCGATGAATCAGCAGTCTTAGGTTCGCCTGGACGTAGACGTTCATAAATATCCTTCAAGGCTTCATCAGTACGGGAATCATCCGTATTTTTATGCACATCTTTTTCAAGTGTGAGCATCAACGAATCATTGTCCCCGAACATATTGATAATGTCTTGATCGGAGCCAAAGCCCAATGCGCGAACCAATTCGGTCAGAGGAATCTTCCGCGTGCGATCAATCCGGACATACGCAATGTCCTTCGCATCGGTTTCATATTCCAACCATGCCCCACGGTTAGGAATGACAGTCGTGCCATACGTCACCCGTGAGTTCTTATCTGTTTCACTATGGAAGTAAACGCCAGGGGAACGAACCAGCTGGGAAACGATAACCCGTTCTGCCCCGTTGATAATGAACGTTCCTTGTTTCGTCATTAATGGGAAATCACCAAAAAAGACGTCCTGGCTCTTGATTTCGCCAGTTTCATGATTCGTCAAACGTAAGGTTACATGCAATGGTGCGGAGTAGTTCGCATCGTGTTGGCGTGCTTCCTCGACAGTATATTTCGGTTCCAGCAGTTGATAGCCGACAAATTCCAGTGACAGTTTCCCCTGAAAGTCATCGATCGGCATAATATCGTCGAACATTTCTTTAAGACCTTCATCGAGGAACCATTGGTAAGAATTCGTTTGGATCTCGATCAGATTAGGAAGATCCAAAACTTCCTTGATCCGGGCATAAGACCGGCGTGTCCGGTGCTTACCATAATTCACTAAGTGTCCTGCCAAATTATTCACCCCTTGTAAGATTTTCCGGCTTGATGATTGTAAAAATAATGTAAATATTGTTAAATTTACATGACATTGACCATCCCGCAGACATTTTGAGCAAAAAAAAACCAAAAACAGATCGACCTTCAACCAGCCTGCTGTTTTTGCTTTTTTCATTAGTCAGAACGGACAATAGATCGTCCTGACAGCCTGTCCAAACCGAAATGCGATTGGTTTAATAATACGCGTGCGGAGTAACAATGTCAAGCACCTGCTTTTCAAAGTAATGCAATACCAGATAGCATCAAAATCGCGTCCCGCCATCACTGACTGTTTTGGCAAAATAAATCGGTCCCAGAGATAATGCTTCACCTCTAAGACCGATCTTTTTAAGCGTTATTAGTGGAACCTGACATATTTGGGCCTGCTATTGATCATGCCTTGACAGGTTCTTTAGAAGCGCCATTTTCTTTATGCTTATCTTTGTTTTCCTTGACTGTAAACGTCAGCTTGCCTTTTTTAGCGCCGATTTGAATCAAGTCGCCGGTTTTAGCCTGACCCGTCAACAATAGCTCACTGAGTTGGTCTTCAACATCCGTTTGCAAGGCACGGCGGATCGGGCGCGCACCATATTCAGGATCAAATCCAGCCGCGGCAATCGCATCAATCCCGGCTGGCGTAATTTTAACGTCAATTCCTTGATCTTTGATACGACTAAGCACGGTTTTGGTCATAATCTTGACGATCTCATGCAACTCAGCCTTGTTCAAGCTATGGAAGACAACGGTTTCGTCAATTCGATTAAGGAATTCTGGACGGAAGCTCTTTTTCAGTTCAGCCAACATCCGACTCTTCATGGCATTGAAGTCAGCGGTTGGATCTTTTGCACCAAATCCAACTGTCTTATCATCGCGAATGGCAGTTGCTCCGATATTGCTGGTCATAATCAAAATGGTATTCCGAAAATCGACCCGCCGACCCTTAGCATCAGTTAAATAGCCATCGTCCAAGACTTGTAACAAAATGTTGAAGACATCAGGATGCGCCTTTTCGACTTCATCGAGTAAAACGACCGAATATGGCTTGTTGCGAACCTTTTCCGTCAACTGACCGCCTTCGTCATAACCGACATAGCCTGGTGCTGCACCGATTAACCGGCTCGTACTGAATTTCTCCATATACTCGGACATATCGACCCGAATCATGGCGTCCTCGGAACCAAACATCGCTTCTGCCAACGCTTTAGCTAATTCGGTTTTCCCGACGCCGGTTGGTCCCAAGAACATGAAGGAGCCAATCGGTCTGGTCGGATCCTTCAACCCGGAACGAGCACGCCGAATTGCCCGTGCAACTGCTGAAACGGCTTCATCCTGGCCAACAACTCGCTGATGCAGAATCTTCTCGAGATTAACCAACCGTTCGGATTCCTTTTTCTGCAGTTGCGTGACCGGTACGCCGGTCCATTGCGATACAACTTCGGCAACGTCTGCGCCCGTGACCTTGATATCGGTACGAACACCACTTTCATTCACCGGTTCAGGCGTATCGGCAAGTTTAGCCTTGACGCCCGCTTCTTTAGTCCGGATTGTAGCAGCCGTTTCGAAGTCTTGATGATCAATTGCATCTTCTTTGTCGGCAACCAGTTTAGCTAATTCATCCTGAAGTTTATCAGCTTTGGTCTCCACGTTAGCTTTATCAAGGCGAACTTTAGCCGCACTTTCATCGACCAAGTCAATAGCCTTATCCGGAAGAAAACGCGTTGTAATGTAACGTGACGACAACACAACCGCTTCATGCAGCGCTTCATCAGTAATCGTAACGCCATGGTGTGCTTCGTAACGCGGACGCAAGCCTTTCAGAATCTGTTCGGCTTCTTCCTCAGTCGGTTCGTCAACTTGAATTGTTGCAAACCGCCGCTCCAAGGCCGCATCTTTTTCAATGTACTTTTGATATTCGTCTAAAGTCGTGGCGCCGATTAGCTGAAGCTCGCCACGTGCCAATGCCGGTTTCAGAATATTTGAAGCGTCAATCGCCCCTTCAGCACCGCCAGCACCGATCAATGTATGCAATTCATCAATGAATAAAATGACATTGCCATCTTTATAAATCTCATCAATAATTTTCTTCAGCCGATCCTCAAACTCACCACGATACTTAGTGCCTGCAACCAACGAACCCATGTCAAGCATCATCAAGCGTTTGTTCAGCATATCATCCGGCACTTTTCCAGCCACAATCTTTTCAGCGAAGCCTTCTGCAATGGCCGTTTTGCCGACACCGGGTTCACCAATCAAGACCGGGTTGTTCTTAGTGCGCCGCGCCAAGATTTGAATCAAGCGCCGAACTTCTTTGTCGCGACCAACCACCGGATCCATCCGATTTTCGCGCGCCATCTGGGTTAGATCACGGGCGAGGCCATCAAGCGTTGGTGTCCCCTGACCGTCTTGGCGAGCGCCGCCACGTGCCATTGGCCGCCGCTTTGCCGCCGTATCCGCGATGCCCATTTTCTTGAAGACCATCTGACGCGTCTTCGAGAGACTGAGCCCTAAGTTTTGTAAAATCCGCGCAGCTAAAATATCGTCTTCTCGCAATAGTCCCAGCAGAATATGCTCGGTGCCGATTTTTAACGCCCCTAAGCGTTTTGCTTCGTCCCCGGCAAATGCCAGAATTTCCTTGCCTTTTGGTGAGTATGGCAAATAACTATCGCTAGCTTGACTGGCGGCATCAACAGTTCCATATCCTGTGAAGCGCTCGATCTCGTCATGGACATCATTTTCTGTGACCCCTAACTGACGCAGCGTCTTACCAGCGATACCATCCTTTTCCATAACCAAAGCCATAAGCAAGTGTTCCGTGCCAACAGCATGATGATGGAAGTACTTCGCTTGTTCCTGGGCTAAAAGCAACACATTTTTAGCACTAGGGGTAAATAAGTTGTCCATAAGCACGCTCCTTTTTTAAAAAGCCAATTATAAACTGTTTTATCTTTCATACCGCAAACGATCCAAAAATGCAAGAAACAAACGCGATCGTAAGTGTTCTTCTGTTTCTTGATCAAGAATTCCCAAAGTCTCATGATTGATCACGGCTAGCATTAAATTGCCGGACTGTTGGGAAATAAGCCCATTATCAAACAGTTCCTGAAGCAAATCCCGTGCATCGCGTAACCGCAAGCGACTAGGAATGTGCTGGCGCATGATTTGAATGAGATCCTGATCATCTGTCAATTTGACCTTCACGATCCGAATGTAGCCACCGCCGCCACGCTTACTTTCAACAATGTACCCACGTGCCGGTGTAAAACGCGTTTTGATAACATAATTAATTTGCGAAGGAACACAATTAAAGCGCCGTGCAATTTCCGCTCGCCGAATCTCAACAGCCGCTTCCTGTGCCAGTATCGTTTTTAAGTATGTCTCAATAATATCCGAAATATTTTCGCGCTGCATGCCATTCAATCCTTTTTGACTTTGACCAATCTTGACTATTACACATTATACTGGCATCAATGTATTTATACAAATATATGCTTTGAGGTAAACGAAAACAGTGCCGGTTAGAATTCAGAATGTGAGTGGCTGTACACGTTATAGGCGCTGAGTTTACGGTCACCTACACGCAGGCAGCCACCATGACCAATGTTTTTTGGAGAACGAAAAAAGGACCACGATTGTCGTGATCCAAGAATCGGGAAGACAAGATTCGAACTTGCGACCCCTACGTCCCGAACGTAGTGCTCTACCAAGCTGAGCTACTTCCCGGTAAAGCGGAAGACGGGATTCGAACCCGCGACCCCCACCATGGCAAGGTGATGTTCTACCACTGAACTACTTCCGCATACCGAATATGAAATTTGATCAGCGCCACAGCTTCATAGCGACCAATGATGCACCCAGTAGGAGTCGAACCTACAACCTTCTGATTCGTAGTCAGACACTCTATCCAATTGCGCTATGGGTGCTTCAACAAAATGCCGAGGACCGGGATCGAACCGGTACGGTCATCACTGACCGCAGGATTTTAAGTCCTGTGCGTCTGCCAATTCCGCCACCCCGGCATAAAGTGAAAAGCGGAAGACGGGATTCGAACCCGCGACCCCCACCATGGCAAGGTGATGTTCTACCACTGAACTACTTCCGCATATCAAAGCTATTCAATTGTGACCGAGGAGCAGCCTTTAAAACCCGAGCAAATCATGTAAGATACAATGCGGGTGAAGGGACTCGAACCCCCACGGTCAAAAACCACTAGAACCTAAATCTAGCGCGTCTGCCAGTTCCGCCACACCCGCAAAAGGTGGGTTAAA
>NZ_JBVAYD010000038.1:0-14221 GCF_055413445.1 Lacticaseibacillus sp. 22
TCCCCTGACCACCCAGAATAGATAAAAAAATCACGATTCGTAAGTATAAAATATGCTTGCGGGTCGTGATTTTTTTTGTTGCTGAAGTGAATAAACATTTTTGCATTTAGTCGGTGACACTACTGGATTTTTCTTCTGGGGCGTTGACGAATCAATGTTTGACGAAGACGAAATCGAAGCAGCGGCGGAAGTATAATGATGATATCAAAGGTTGAACTAACTTTTTAATAAATTTGGAGGTTTACAGTCATGGTGAAACGATTGTTGAGTGCCAGTACCAGTGAAGTCATGCAGTTTAATGGGCAGCAGTTGAAAGAAAGCATCAAAGCCAGTGAAGGCCGAATTATTGTGAGTGAAAATATCGTGACGCAAGAGAATCTGGATAGCATTACGACGGCAGAAATTGCGGCTGCTTTTGGGGCGGATATGATTTTGTGTAATCGGTTGGATGTGAATGATCCGAAAATTTTCGGTCTTTATCCGGGTGAACGGCATCTTGCTGCTGCGCCTAAGCATGATGGCAAAGCGAGCATTGACCGATTGAAGAAATTGGTTGGGCGGCCAGTGGGGATTAATCTTGAACCGATTGGCGATCATCCTAACATGATGGAACAACAGATTGCGATTTTACCCGGCTGTACCGCAAGTGAGGCTGTCATCAAAAAAGCAGAAGCAATGGGTTTTCAGTTCATGGTTCTAACCGGGAATCCGGGCACGGGGGTCACTAATGAAGCGATTATCCATAGCATTACCGTGGCCAAGCAATACTTCAGCGGCTTGATTATTGCGGGTAAAATGCATGCTTCCGGAGTTGATGAACGGATTATGACAGCAGAAACGGCCAAAGACTTTATCGAAGCAGGAGCCGATGTGATTTTAGCACCAGCAGTTGGCTCAGTGCCGGGATTTGACGAAGCCGAATTAACCGAAGTCGTGAAAGTGGTTCATCAGTTAGGCGGCTTGGTCATGAGTGCGATCGGTACTAGTCAGGAAGGCAGCGGCAGTCGGGTGTTGCAGGCAATGGCAATTCGCAACAAAATCTGCGGTGTCGATATGCAACATGTCGGCGATTCTGCGTGGGGTTTTGAGTCGCCGGTCGACAATTTATACGCCGTCAGCAAAGCAATTCGTGGGGAACGGCATACGATTCAGCGGATGGCGCGGTCGATTAATCGCTAATCACAGTAGCTTGTGTGATGGAAAAAAGATTACCGTACTGGCTGCAAAGATGTAAGCGTAACTCGTCACTTGCTTTTTGAGATATAAAAATTCCTGAGTAAGTGTTAAGATAAATCATCTTGGGTAATTGCAGGCGAAACCCAAATCAAACATTGCCGGAGATGTGAAAGGATTTAAAATGCGAATTAACGTTTTGCAACACACTCCCAATGAAGGTCCGGGGGCTATTAAGACTTGGGCAGATTTTTACGGACATGAGCTTTACGTTTACCATCCTTATCAATTTGACGGCACATTACCAACCGCTTCTGAAACAGATTTGTTGGTTGTTTTAGGAGGACCGATGAGCCCAAATGACGATATTGATTGGATTAAGGCAGAGCGTCG
The DNA here is from genome assembly GCF_055413445.1 of Lacticaseibacillus sp. 22. Classification (NCBI taxonomy): domain Bacteria; kingdom Bacillati; phylum Bacillota; class Bacilli; order Lactobacillales; family Lactobacillaceae; genus Lacticaseibacillus; species Lacticaseibacillus sp. 22. Next base: position 1,567 of record NZ_JBVAYD010000038.1, read on the forward strand.
TCTTATTAAGACACTGTTGAGCCAGCATAAACCAATCTTTGGTGCTTGTTATGGCGCGCAACAAATCGTAAAGACGATGGGCTATAAAGTTAGCAAAGCACCGGCTAAAGAGGTTGGTTGGGCGCCTGTACATCTACAAACGCATATGATTCCCGGTTTACCAGATTCGTTGCTGGCTTTGCATTGGCACGAAGAAATGTTTCAAGTTCCGGATGAAGCGACGTTGTTATTCAGTAATGAATTGTTAAAAAACCAAGGCTATTTACTTGGTGATCATGTAATTGGTTTACAGTTTCATCTGGAACCGCAAGCTGATGATGTTCGCGAAATAGCAATTAACGATGCGGCTTATGCTTTAGACGATAACGCTTTACATCAAACGGCCGCAGAAATTATGCGCGTTGATCCACCAGAGGCTAACCGCTTAGCCATCTTCCGTATGCTGGATTTCATAACTACGCCAACAAAATAGAATTTGAAAGAGTCGTCTCAGTGAAGAGGCGGCTTTTTCTTTAAGGATTGACTACCGAGCTGTTTATTTCTCCTTTTTAAAGATAAATTGTACACTATTAAATAACGGGGCGCAGCAGATCAGAATGCGTAGGCCAGCTGTTGACTGACACAAGTGAAGGGCAGTGAAAATCATGCACGAAGACCTGGGGAGTTATGCTTATGTTCAGCGGGTGTATAACGCTAATATGCGCTTGGCGGCTTATAAATTACCGCGAACTGCTGAAAATGGAACCGTGACTTTAATTGCTGACGAGCTCATCAACTTGACCATGCAAATTGAAAATGGCCGCGTCAAAAAAATTACGATCATCGCGACCAATCCGCGCTCATCGGTTTACATGCAGGTGTTTGAAGGGTTTGAATTCGGCTTCAATGCGGTCAGTACGTGGATTCAAAATTATGAAGAAACAACCCGAACGCATGGACCTTCGCAAGGCGTTGTGAAGGGAATTTTGGCTGACTATAACACGACCAAGGACAATGTTTTGACCGTGAGTCTGACGCGCGTGTCAGGCAAGGCACCAGAGTAATCTGGCTGATACGGCAAAAACGCAGGGTACGCCGATCTTTAGCTACGAAAAAATAAGGATCGCCAAATAAGTGGATTTTAAAAATAACTAATCGGCGCGAGGCAGCGTTTTTTGCGTCTTGGCAAAATTAAATCCAGCAGGTGAGCTTTGTTTTTGAAATCGGCTTTTAATCATGCTAATTTGAAGGTGATACCGTGGCAAATGATTCGCCCGGTTGCGTGATGATTATGCACAAATGTTTTATCTTTTTATTGCTGGAAGTTATTGCAACCTTTTAATAATTTTGTTGGGAGCTTAGCCTTAAATTGAAAGGAAAACAGCCATGAAAATAACATTTATCGATGTTGGCGATATGGGTAGTCAGATCGTGCCGCATTTGGCCCAGGCTGGTTATGATGTCGTGATTTGGGACAAAGAACCGGCTAAAATGACGGCACTGGCAGGAGATCATGTTCGGGCGGCGACCTCACTGGAAGATGCGGTGACCGCTTCTAAAATCATTATCACGTCGGTCATGTCAGCTGATGTGCCAGCATTGCATATCGGGACGGTAGATGACCCGGGAATTGTCCATTATTTACAGCCGGGCAGCACGCTGATTGTCACTTCAACATTGGATCCTCGAAAAATCACCGCGATTCAAAGTGCCATGCCAGCACATGCGACTTTGCTAGATGTGCCGATGATCGGCGGGGTGAAATATGCTCGTGAAGCCAGTCTGGTGCTGATTGCAGCTGGTGACAAGCAAGTGGTAGAGACAGTTGCGCCGGTTTTGGAGACCTTTGGCAAGATCAGGTATGTTAGTGACCAAGGCAACGGCGCTAAGCTAAAATTGATCACCAATGTTGCGATTATGGCAGCCGAAGCCGGCATTCGCGAAACCTTGGATTTAGCTGATGCATACGGCATTGACTATGAAACCACGCTCGAATTGTTACAGATGGGACCACTTAAGCCAGTCGTACTCCGAGCACTAGACGAAAGCAATCCGCGGCCACTCAAAGACTCGGTTGCTGATGAAGTCGAATTAGACAACGCGACCAAGGAATTTGTCGACTTGCCAATCGCCACGGCGGCCATGAAACGCCTGCAAAAAGCGGTTGATTCAGTTGACGGCGAGGCGAAGTTTATTGATATTACCAATAAGAAGACGGCGCTGCCAAATGCTTCGGAATAATCATGATATATCGAAAAAGGGACAACTCTTTCACGCAAAAGGGGTCTCTTTTTTTGGTTGTATTAATGCTTAACGTAAATCCTTGGTGTAAAAGTTCCTGATCGTGATGTTGACCAGTTCCGCACTTGCAAATGGTTTATGTTCAAACGGGTGTAAAAGAACCCTTTTTCTAAATCAGAAAAATAAAAAGCCGCGGCCATTTCATTTTGATCGTTCGGCTTAAGAGAGCTCATCAATTCTGATCATGGGTTTTTATACTGACTAAAGCCCCATTTATTATTAGTGAAACCAAGGGTATAAGGAACGACAAAGTGTTTGTTTTCAGCAGATAAAACGTTATAAGGCAAAGAATGATGATTAAAAGAGAGGCAACTTTTGAGAAGGAATGGCCTGCATCGCCATTTACTTGCTTAACAAACCCCAAATTTCCATAGATGATGAGGAAGGAACTGGCCACGACCAACTTGGGTTTTTGAAATATGCCACCGATTAGAAAGAAAATGTAACCTAAATTCAGAGAAACTGCGACCCCAATAGATTGGGATGTTAATGAGTGCTTTAACCACATGACTATACCTATCGTTGAAGAAAACATATACAGTTTTAGAGCCTTCGTATTAAGCAAAGGTTTTCTCTCCCATCATTTTAAAGGTTTATTCGGTAAAAGCATTTAAAGTTTTGAGGGTGTTTCACGTGAAACTGGGTTGGAATCATTTACAAAAAATTCTGAAGTTTCTATAATTTTCAAACTGATAACGGTAGGGCACCGAAAAGAGATATTATACTGAAATCAACATATTTTGAACGAACGACTTAGCTAGATCAAACGGGAGGAAACACTTGAAAAAGAGAACATTGGTGGCAATATCAGCGATGATCGGATTAAGTGTTTTGTTAACAGTCAGCTCGATTGCGACGAGCCTTTATGGTCCAAAGAACAAACGTGATCCCGGAGCCGATGCAGAAGGCTTTTCAATCAAACTGCCTCGGCATTTTGAAATCACAAAATCCGGCGTTGGGCCTTTTCTAATCGAACGGATCCCGCGAAAGCTTCAAACAACTACTGACGCCAACACGTTGCTTTATCATGTGCAGGCGGTGGGGTGGAATCGCCGAATGTTGGTTGTGAAGTCAAAAGAAGATCATAACTATGATTTTCGAAAGTCTGGCATAAATGGTGAAGGCTATGCATTAATCGATTTGAAAACAGGTGAGCATAGCTGGTATCGCACGTTGAAAGGGATGCAGAAGAAGCATCCGCAAACGCACCAGATTCAGGTGAAACCGTTAGATCGTTACCATTGGCGAACGTCGGCACAATCGCAGAAGACTAAGGACGATCCGGTTATCACATCACGGGTCTTCACTAATATGGTCACGAGTCACTAATCGGTAAGCGAGCAAGCATCGTCAGTGGTCAAAAAATCAGTCAAAAAAGCACCTCGTCCAATATTAAAAGCGTTAACGTGATCAACTATTCAGTTTGATTGACGTTAACGTTTTTTATGTGGGCGCGTTATAGAAAGGCACTGAGCTAACCATCAACTAGCCGTACTGAAGTCTTCCGGATTAAGTTACGACAGCATCGGTAATGGCGCTATCACTTGGTAAGTCTTGAATGGACGGCCGGTCTTGCGGTAAATCGTATCACTTTTCAGGAAGCGATGATCCTCCAAAAAGTTTAGATACTTTCGAACCGAGACATGCGACAAGCCGGTTTCAGCGGTTAATTGTGCGACCGTAAAAGATGATGGCAGTTGTTGAATTGCGGCTTGAATCATTTCCAAAGTTGCTTTGCTTAGACCTTTATCCAAGTCGCGAATGGAAGAAGCGTGCGTGTGTGGTTCTAAATAAGCATCAAGTTGACTTTGGTTCAATTGCTGACTGACCAGCGCTTGATTTTTCGTTTTAAAACGCTGGATGCTTTTTTCGAAGCGTTCCATCGTGAAAGGTTTGATAAGGTAATCGATGACACCTAGATGTAAGGCGTCATTCACGATTTCGACTTCATTGGCTGCGGTGATTAAAATAACATCAACCATTTGCTTGGTGCGGCGTAGTTCAGTTAAAAAGTCGATCCCATTACCATCTTTTAGGCGAATATCTAAGAGAATGAGTTGAATCGAACGGGTTGCCAGCAGTTTTTTGGCCTCGGCAATGGTCTCCGACGAGTAAATCGTCTCAAAAGTGCCAAGCTTTTCCAGATAGTTGCGATGAATAAATTGCACCATGGGATCGTCTTCAACGATGAGAATGTTGGTCATTTTTTTGCCTCCTCGTGGTAGTCCACCACCAAAGTCAACACAAGTGGGTCGGTTGGACTTAGGGTGGCTGTGCCATGCAAATCAGAAAGTAATTGTTGGAAGTAATCTTGATGAATCACTGACAACAACGTGTTACGGCTAAGCGGTTGTGCTAGATGATAGGTGATGGTCAGTTGGTTCTGAGCATAATCGAGCTGAATTAGAATGGTCGCAGGCAAATCTTGCTGTAAAAGACCAAAGTGCAGATAACGGCTGACGGTTAAAAGTGATTTAGTTTCGCTAACATTGGGATTGGCAGGCAGTTCTGGCACGATTTCAAAGTTGAGCGTTGTTTTACGTTCGGCAAATTTCTCGCGTTCGCCAATCATGAACCCAGCTACGAGCGGATTTTTTACTAATAATGCGAGGCGATTAGCAAATTCTTGTTCCGGTTTCAAAAGGTCTTGTAAATAAATCGCCAATTCATCGTACTGTTTGATCGCGACCAATCCGTAAATAACGTGCAGTTTGTTCATAAACTCATGGGATTGGCTTTGCAGTGCGTTGGCATAAGCTGTGGTGTTCGCCAACTGATCGGCAACGAAAATGGCTTCAGTGGCGTTGCGTAAAAAGATAACGTAACCGATTTTTTGCTTCTTCACGATAATCGGCGCGGCTGAGAACAGATAATCCTGACCATCTTGCTGATAAAACTGCTCGGTCTTGACCGTCAGCTTAATGCGTTCCGGATGGGCAATTAAAGTGGTTAACGGCCGGCCAATAAATGCTTGTTCATGAATGAGGTGGCGCTGCAGTTTGCTGGCAGCTCTATTAACTAGCACAATCGTCTGGTTGAGATCCACAACAATTACCGGATCTTTGGTTTCTTCCAGCATGGCATTACGTTCCTCAAGCAACCGAGCAATTTCTTTAGGCTCAAGATCGTGTAGTTGCCGCTTAATGTAATAAGCCACCAAAAAGGCGATGAGGATGCCCATAACGATGCCGACTAGCAATGCCAAGCGAAAGCCGTTTTGGGAGTTATGAATGAGCATTTGTAAGGCTGTGACTTTAATGCCGAGTGCCACCACCCCAATTTGTTTGCGGTTTTGGTAGACAGGAACAAACCCGCGTAAGGAGCGCCCTAGGGTTCCGCGTTGCACAGAAACATAGGCGTGTCCCTGCAAGGCGCGAACCTCATCCCCACCTCGGAAATGGCGGTTAATCTGCTTGGGATCAGGATGGGTGAGGCGAATCGCTTGCATGTTCATGATGACAACAAAGTCGAGTTTGAAGTTTTTGGCAACAGAATTGGCGTAAGCGCGCGTTGCCGGATCAGCCTTATTGGCCTTAAGCGCAGAAATGACACGTGGTTCTTGAGCCAATTGGCGGCCGACTGACAGTAAAAGTTGACTTTCACGCGTCTCGAACTGCTGGCGATTTTCCAATAAGGTGAAGCCATAGACTGTGAAAACCGTCACCAATAAAGTTGAGGTGAAGATGAGTGATAGCCAACCCCAGAGGCGCCATCCTTTTATTTTCAAGCCTTTCACCTTCCTCCATCAGAAGTTATTGCTTGTGAATCACGCAATAATGGCTTAAATAAATGCTTTGATGCTTAAAAAAGTTAAATAATCTTCACTATTTAAAGCGCTTACATTATGCTGCAGATAGTAAGAGTCCTAAGGGGGGAAAGAAAATGGCGAGTAAAACGGGAACACCTAGCGCACCAGAAAGTTCACAAAGTAAGTGGATGGCGATCAGGATTGGTTCCGTGCCGTTGCCAGTTTATCTGGTGATGGCCATGGTGATCATCCTTGCCGGCGCGATGCAGCAGCTGCCGGTCAATATGCTTGGTGGCTTTGCAGTGATTCTGACGATGGGCTGGTTGTTAGGGACAATTGGTGCCAACATTCCGGTGGTTAAGAATTTCGGCGGGCCAGCCATACTGTCGTTGTTAGTCCCATCGATCCTTGTGTTTTATAACGCCCTGAATCCGAATGTGTTAAAAGCAACTGACATGTTGATGAAGCAAGCAAACTTTCTTTATTTCTATATTGCATGTCTAGTCTGTGGGAGCATTTTGGGGATGAACCGCAAGATCCTGATTCAAGGGTTGATGCGGATGATTATTCCCATGATGCTTGGCATGATTCTGGCGATGGGTGTGGGTACTTTGGTTGGCGTGTTATTGGGTCTGGAGTGGAAGCATACGTTGTTCTTCATCGTGACGCCGGTTTTGGCTGGCGGCATCGGGGAAGGCATCTTGCCGCTGTCTCTAGGATACAGCACGATCACAGGGACGACCAGCGGCGCGCTTGTGGCTCAGTTAATTCCGGCAACGATTATCGGTAACTTCTTTGCCATTATGTGTTCAGGTTTATTGAATCGGTTGGGAGAGAAACGTCCGGAGTTATCGGGGCAGGGACAGTTGGTTCGACTGAATGGGGCAGAAGATGACTTGGCAGACGCGTTGAAAGACGATACGGGACCGCTTGATCTAAAAATGATGGGCGCAGGCGTTTTCACGGCATGTACCTTGTTCATTTTAGGGATGTTGTTGCAATCAGTGACCGGATTTCCAGGGCCGGTTTTGATGATTGTTGCCGCGGCGATTCTGAAATATGTCAATGTCATTCCGGGTGAAACCCAACGAGGTGCCAAACAGTTATACAAGTTTATTTCCAGTAATTTTACGTTTCCGTTGATGGCGGGACTGGGTTTACTATACATTCCGCTAAAAGATGTTGTTGGCATGTTGAGTTGGCAATATTTTATCGTGGTTATCAGTGTGGTGCTCACTGTGGTTTCCACCGGTTTCTTCGTAGCGCGGTTCCTGAACATGAATCCGGTTGAAACGGCTATTGTGACGGCTTGTCAGAGTGGGATGGGCGGTACTGGCGACGTGGCTATTCTCAGTACGGCGAATCGGATGAATCTGATGCCATTTGCTCAGGTGGCAACACGCTTGGGTGGCGCGATTACCGTTATTACCATGACGGCGATTCTGCGGATGATCTTTTAAATCGACTAGTTTCGAAACTTAAGGAGGATGATTCACATGGCAAAGAAGGATTTTAATCAACTAGCGCTAGATCAAGCAAAAGTAAATGGCGGAAAATTGAGTGTGGAACCGAAAGTACCAATTGAGACGCGCGATGATTTGAGTATTGCGTATACTCCAGGCGTCGGGGCAGTTTCTTCTGCTATTGCCAAGGATCAGTCGCTCGTTTATGACTTAACCACTAAGAAAAATACGGTTGCAGTTGTCAGTGACGGTTCGGCGGTTTTAGGGTTAGGCAATATCGGTGCCGAGGCTGCGATGCCGGTGATGGAAGGAAAAGCCGCTTTGTTCAAACGGTTTGCTAAGGTTGATGCCGTGCCGATTGTGTTGGATACGCAAGACACTGAAGCAATCATTGCGGCGGTTAAAGCCATTGCACCAACATTTGGCGGGATCAATCTTTAGGATATCAGTGCGCCACGATGTTTTGAAATCGAAGCACGACTCATTGATGAGCTCAACATCCCGGTGTTCCACGATGATCAACATGGCACTGCGATTGTGGTGCTCGCCGCTTTGTACAATGCCTTGAAAGTAGCGGATAAAAAGATTGAAGACATTCGCGTGGTGGTTAATGGCGGCGGCTCAGCGGGGCTATCCGTTGCCCGGCGATTCTTGGCAGCCGGAGTCAAACACGTCATGGTGGTGGATAAGGTGGGCATTTTAGCTAAAAAGAACGCTGATCAACTGCCACCACATCATGCGGCGATTGCTAAGATAACGAATCGGGAAAACCGCACCGGGACGTTAGAAGATGCCTTGAAAGGTGCGGACGTCTTTGTTGGGGTATCGGCGCCGCACGTTCTTAATCCAGCGTGGATCAAAACCATGGCACCTAAACCGATTATTTTCGCCATGGCCAATCCGGAGCCGGAAATTTTTCCGGATGAAGCGTTGGCGGCTGGCGCATATATTGTCGGAACCGGGCGCAGTGATTTTGCTAACCAGATCAACAATGTGCTCGCTTTCCCAGGCATCTTCCGCGGCGCTCTGGATGCTAGGGCACGCAAAATTACGATCGACATGCAGATTGCCGCGGCTAAAGGGATTGCCAGTTTGATACCGGATGATGAATTGTCAACCACGAACATCATTGCCAATGCGTTTGACGGGGATGTTGCCGAAGTGGTAGCAGAAAGCGTTCGGAACGCGGCAAAAGCAACAGCGAAAGCCTAGAAATCAATTTAGAAGCCTCCTTACAAGATCGGTGACGATTGCGTACGGGGGCTTTTTGCTTGGCGTTATCTATAAGAATTAAGACAGATACACGTAGATTAGGTGAAAAAGGAATTTGTCGCGTAACTTTAGCTGAAATGAACGTTAAATGCCGAAATCCCTACGTTTAAATGTTGTTGGATCAAATGATGACCGCCTTTGTTATGCTTATACCTGTAGGGAGGGATAAGTGTGGCACTCAGTGATGATCATAAGGTTAAATCTCAAGATGGATTCGCGCACAGTGAAATAGAACGAAAAAGACGAGCGGTTTTTGGGCCGCTGGGTTTACTTTTTATGTTTGAGTTTATTAATCTTCATCAACTCTTTGAAGATGGAGAATTATTTACTTTTGAAGGATTACGAATACTTTTCGCTTTGTCCATACTTGTTTTTCTAGTTGTTATATTTTCCAAGAATTTGAAAAAGCCTGCACGGTAGACAATGAAGATCGAAAAGTAAGGCTCAGGTTTCGGCAATGCTGCCGTCCCCGGGTTGTCCGGTTTTAATCTTATAGAAGCGAGCTGTTCGAATATGAATCACTTAATTGCGGCTTTCCTGATTGTAGCAGTTTTATCTATTGGCCCTTTAATTTGCTTTGTAGTCATTCATAGAAAAAACAAGCGACTGAAGGCACTTGTTCTCCGCATACAAAGTCTTCAGGAAGAAAAGATGTTTACGCAGCGTGCTCTCGATAACGTCTTGCGTGGCATCGTTTCTGAGAAGGTCGTTGTTAAGGGTGATGCTTCCTTGGATTTGTCCAACTTTATGTCATTTAAAAGTTTGGAAAAGTTATATATAGTTTTGGAAAACAATAATCCATAAAGAGTGAAGTAGAGGTGATTGCTGTCACGAGGGTTCTTAAGTCATAGGCGCTACTGTTAAGAAGTTAGAAATGTTCTTAATATCAGATGTAACGCCCTTGGCTGTCCACTGTTTAGTCATCTTTCTTTTCTTCTGCAAAATTTGACAGGATTCTAGTAAAGTCAGACAATAACACTGCGCTATCAAAAACACAGTCTGGTTGGTACTCCAGACGCGGCTTGGGCCGTCAGTATCCTTCCTCCTTGGATGTCCGGATAGGGTTAAAAATAAAGGAGGTGTTAGTTTGATCATTCAAGGCAAGCTAACAGTGTATTTTGAATCGCCTTTTTATCGGGGGCTATTTGAGCAGAATTGTGGCGATACTTATCGTGTTGCAAAAGTTACGTTTGGTACTCAAGCTCCGACAGCAAACGAATTGTTGCAGTTGGTTCAACAGCGATGGGGCAAGTTGCATTGGGCTGCGGGTGAGGCTGACGCTTTGCCAAAGGTTCAGAACGGAATGAGTCCTAAAAGGCGGAGTCGGCAAGCACGCAAAGAAGTTCAGCGTTTGCGAAAAGGCAAAGCAACGACGCTTCTGAAGCTGGAACATAAGCAAAACTTGAAACTTAAGAAGCAAAGGCGAAAGCAGTTGAAAGATCAGCATGCCAGCGAGGTTCGCTTGAAGAAACAAACCAAACGATTAGCGAAACATCGCGGACATTAGTAGCTGGGTTTTAATTAATCGGAAAAACAAAGATTCTACGTGAGCTTAACGCTGTTGCGTAGAATCTTTTGTTATCTTTTGCGTTATTTAAAAAAGAGGCTTAAACAGTGGTTATGAATCATTTAACCGTTACAAACCGGCAGCAGTTTCGGGCTTGGCTGGCGATGCATAATCAAGATGCGTCAGAATGCTGGGTGGACGTTAAACGTGGCATTCCGAAAGCTGATGGCACATTTTGGTATGTGGATGCTGTCGAAGAGGCGTTGTGTTTCGGGTGGATCGACAGTACCTACAAGAAACTGGCGCCAGATCAACCGGCGTCACAAAGGTTTGTTCCGCGGCAGCCGGGAAGTGCGTGGTCAGAGTTAAATAAAGAGCGTTGCCGTCGCATGATTCGGTTAGGAAAAATGACGGCGGCTGGCTATGCGCGGTTACCTGATCTCGATCCAAGCGGGTTTAAGATAGATCCCAGAATTATTCGCGCACTCAAGCGGCGTCCCGGAGCGTGGGCATTTTTTGAATCATGTCCGGCGCTTTATCGGCGAGTTCGGTGTGACACGATTCAAATAAAAAGTCACCAGCCAACATTATTTCGCCGACGTCTGACAAAATTTGCCAATGCATGTCAGGCGCATCAAATGATTGGCCAGTGGAACGATGGCGGGCGCTTGCCGATTTCGACAAGGTAAATCGCGATCACTAAGATGACAAAAAGATTTCTTAATTGGTATACTTTTTGATGTACTTGTTAGACTAGCTCACATTAAACGTTGACGCTTGTTGGAACACGCATATACTAAGAACGTAAATATTGGTATATGAAAGGGAGTTCACAATGCGTATCGAGGAAGATTGTATTGGCAAGCTGGCAGTAGATGAGGATGTTTTATATGGGATCCACACGACCCGCGCACTGGCGAATTTTCCAATTAGTCATGAACGGACCGATGCTTTGCTTTTTAAAAGTCTGATTATCATTAAAAAGGCGGCGGCGCAAGTGAATGCTGCTGGCGGGACATTGTCAGCCGCTAAAGCGAAAGCAATTGTTGCGGCATGTAACAGCTTGTTGATGGGTGAACATCGTGATGCACTGGTGGCGCCGGCGATTCAAGGAAGTGCCGGGACTTCGGTTAATATGAATGTTAACGAGGTCATTGCCAACTTGGCCAGTCAGCATACCGCTGAGCCGGTGCACCCGAATGACGATGTGAACCAGAGTCAGTCAACGAATGATACTTATCCCACAGCTGGGAAAATGGCTGCTTTGCAAGCTTTACCGCCATTGCAGCAAGCCTTGACCTTTTTAATTAAGTCGTTGTTGGTCAAAGCGGACGAGTTTGCGAACGTGGTTAAAGTCGGGCGCACACAATTGCAGGATGCAGTGCCAACTACATTCGGTCATAGTTTTCATGCGTATGCCAGTTTGTTCCAGCGCGACCAAAAACGGCTGACGCGAGCGGCGGAAGATTTACGCCAGGTCAATTTAGGGGGGACGGCAATCGGTACCGGGTTGAACGCGACTCCTTATTATCGCGCGCACATTGTGTCCCAGGTTAACCGGCTCATTGACTTAAAGCTTGAATCAGCTGATGATTTGATCGATGCCACTCAGAATTGTGATGTCTTAGTTGCCTTTTCCGGAGCAATGAAAGGGTTGGCGACGGATTTATCTAAGTTTGCTAACGATTTGCGGTTGCTGAGCAGTGGCCCGCAAGCTGGGTTGAATGAGCTTCATTTGCCAGCGAAACAAGCAGGGTCGTCGATTATGCCGGGGAAGGTGAATCCGGTTATCCCTGAGGTCGTCAATCAGATTGCTTTTCAGGTTATCGGGCAGGATTTAACGATTAGTATGGCAGCAGAAGCAGGGCAGTTGGAACTAAATGCCTTTGAGCCGATTATTTTCCGTGACTTGTTGCAAGGCGAGCGCTATTTAGCCCGAGGCATTGACACCTTGACAACGAATTGCGTGACTGGATTAACCGTTAACGAAGCGCAGTCTGATGAAAATGTGCAACACTCGGCGATTAGCGCAACGATTCTTAGTCCGTACCTAGGCTATGAAGCGACAACTAAACTCGTTAAGACCAGTCTTAAAACCCACATTGCCATTCCTGAACTTCTTCGCCGGCAGCACCAACTGCCAGATGAGTTGATCAAGCGACTGTTCTCACCAGCAGTCATGACAAACCAAGAGCCAATTCCTAAAGCAGCTGCGGTCGGTAAGAATTGATGTGATTTCCTGCCAAGTGACACAACTGTTCCACATGAAACAAGCATCCTCGGTTTAGGTGTTTCATGTGGAACTTTTTGTCATCAACAATAGGTTTCACGTGGAACGTACAAGCTTTCTATAATCTAATTCACTCAAAAAAGCACCCGCGGATT
>NZ_JBVAYD010000039.1:0-14129 GCF_055413445.1 Lacticaseibacillus sp. 22
TCCCCTGACCACCCAGAATAGCGTTATCAACCAGTAGCAAACGTTGTCAAAACAGCGTCGTTACTGGTTTTTATTTTAACCAGATTGTCATTGGTTATCATTGATTATCAATAAAAGAAAACCACGAGAAAACCACGGAGTTCATTTCTGCTTGGCAGGCGGTGGCCGTCCATTATGGGCGGCTATTTTATTATCTCTTGTTGCTACTGTATGTTATACTGTGTTCGTCTATAGAGACAATATAACCAAAAAGGAGGAATTATCATGCATTTTCTTTGGGCTTTAATTGTTGGTGCTATTATTGGTGCAATTGCTGGTGCTATCACTAGCAAGGGCAAATCGATGGGCTGGTTTGCTAACATCATTGCAGGATTAGTGGGTTCTGCAATTGGTGAGGGACTTTTAGGCCATTGGGGGCCACAACTGGCAGGAATGGCTTTGATTCCTTCAATTATCGGCGCAATTATTGTTGTTGCCGTAGTCTCCTTCTTTGTTGGCAGATCAAAAGACTGATAGGAGGCCATCTTTATGGACGCTTTAAAAGCTGCATTTAAGTTTATGGTTGCTAGTACTCTCATCGTTGGCGGTGTTTTAGTTGCAGGTACAGTCTTCGCAGCTAAGGGCATTGATAATGCTGGAGATAAACTACAAGAAAAGCTACATGACTAACACAAAATAGCCACTTCGCTATGAGGTGGCTATTTTTGTATCCATTGACTAGGTGAATATTTGTCACTTGGTTCTCATAAGCAGGTCAATATTTTTGACTTGCCTTTTCCCAACGAACCCACAATTTGCTGGTTCGTTCTTGAACGTCAGAATTTCGGACTTTGTTGAGCCAATCCCGAAATTCCGGATTGCCTAACCGATTTTTATTGTCCAGAACGACCATACCTCAAGTTAAACTTGTTCAGCTTGCATCAGAATGCGTCTCTCAGCACACAAAAAAACGGGCATCTCTGCCCGCTTTGCCCAATGATATTGCTACTTTAGATGAAAAACAATGAAACAAGTCAAGGAAGACTATGACTATCGTATCAGCGAGGGTTGAGGAATGCTCTTCACTTGCTACGAGAAATCAATCTGACTTGGTCTATAAAATGCGCCACCGGTTAGCTATGCCGTGCGTCGGTTAAAACGGTTCTGCCCGCTTATCGCCTAGGACTATCCTAATTATAAGTTAATACTTATTTATTGGCAACTGGTTTTCCTATGATTGTTGTCCATTGTTTTTTGGCTGTGTCCGGTGTCAGTTTCACAATGTCGTACTTCTTTCCTTGCCATTCAATGCGCCATGAGTTAAGGATGGTTTCTGGCTGATCATACCGAACAACAAAGGTCACCGTATCTTCGAGCTTCGTCCCAACTGACGCCCTCACTTCGCTTAAATATTGGCTTAACACAAGTGCCCATGTCGTGAAGTGCTCTTTCCTGACGTTGCTCACAGGAACCCCATTTACATTACCCATCGTGTAGCTCACTAAAGTAATGGGTTCATTCAGTTGGCTGATGCTATTTACCAGTGGCATAGTCAACACCTCGCAATTGCTGAATCATGCTCACAACGCTATCTGGTACATACGTTGCCCCATCGACACCACGGTTAATATACCAGTGTTGTGCTAACAACGAGACAGCAAAGTCAAAACGAGGATCATCTCCAAAGTTTTCATCCGTAAGGGTCTGGTCAACCGCGCTAATCACGAACTGCTTTGCCGTCAACAAGTAGGCTGACAACATAGCATCATCTTCGCTGTGACTAATGCGCAGTGCTTTCTTTAAATCTTCTGTGGTAACACTCATGTGCTCATCTCCTTATAAAAATAGGGGCGTACCCTAAGGCACACCCCACTAAATTATGCTCTTAGGCCTTTACCGGTGTGATGTCAACAATTCGAGCAGCATCTGGATCAACCACTTCATAGTCGTTGCGGATGACAACAGCCAAGCCTTGAGAATAGCTATCGAAGCGTTCCCACTGGGTGTTAACTTCGTTCTTCTGGGCTAAGAAAATTGCCTGAGAAAAGTCCCCGATGATGATTCGATAGGTGCCTACCTTATCAGTCGGCAATACTTTGTTAGCAACCACGATCACCGGTGCCCCAAACAGTTGCTTGCCTGATGGTGCCGTGATGGACGGTTGTAACAAGTAGCGGCCTTGGCTGTCTTTCAAGGTATCAAGGTAGTTGAAAGCGTCCTGATTGACGATAACAGACAAGGACAGTGCTGGGTCCAACTCAATATTGAAGGTTTTCTTGAGGTCATCGAGACCAGTACCAGTGAGGTGCTTGAAGTTATCACCGGTAGTGGACTTGCCAGTCAGAACACTGATAATGTTACTGTTGTCCGTGTTTTGTACCAGCTTCTTGAGTTGATTCTTAACCTCGGCAACAATATCAACTTCACTATCTTCTACCAGTTCATTAGACAGATAAATCTTGCCAGCACGGGTAGCAACTTTGTAGTCAACGCCTTTAAACATATTGGCGTCAACATCGGCCACGTCTGCAAGTTCTTTCTTGGTGGCTAAGACGCCATTGTTAGTGAGGGCAATCGGATAGGTGCCGACTGGGGTACCGACCTGCTTCACAGTGACGTATTTAGCCAAGTCATAATCTGATTGCTTTAAGTCCCAAACGTCATTGATAACTTCTTTAGGAACGACTGCACCAGCGGTGGTCGTGGTCAAGCCGTCACGTTGTTCACCCATGCTGCGGATGTAGTCTTCGTAAGCGCGAGATTCGGTATGTTCTTCTTTATCAATAATAGTTTTTTCGGTCATGTGATTGACTCCCTTTCGTTTTTCGGTTGGTGGTAGTTGCTGTTCTGGATCTTCTACATGGTCTTTCAACCATTCAGTGTAGCTGCGTTTGTCCACTTGGACGTTGGTATCGTCATACGCTGGAATAGCTACCAGTGAGACGTCAAACAAGCTCTTTACTTGCTTGATGGTACGAATGACTTGTCCGCTGTCGTCTTTAGTGAACGTGTCACCGTCTGGCGCAGCATTGAAAGTAAAACTCATGGCTGATAGATTACCAGCTTGGACGTTGTTATAAGCATCACTGGCTGTGGTCGTATCGGGTAAGGTTGCTTCAAACTGCAAGCCTTTATCATCCACGTTTAAGGTCAAGGTTCCGGCCTTGGTGCTGGCTAAGACTTGGCTAAAATCATGGTTTGAAACCATATAGACGTCTGATAAGTCCACGTGGTCGAATGCGTGCGGATCAACGACTTCTTTAAAGCCACCGAGGTCTTTACTTGGGCTATTGAAAACTACTGCATAACCACTTAGTTTCTTTGGACCGTTAGTGGTGTCGTCCTGTTTCTTTGTGTCTGGATCGTCTTGGCCTTGGCTGTCGTCTGCTTTGGCAGTTAGACCAGCGTTAGGATTCAGACGTTTTTCTACGTCATCTTGATTCATTTTCTGGATCACTCCTTTGTCTTGTGTTTTGATAGCTTGTCAGGTTGCTTAGTGGCGTGTAGTTCAGACTGGCCATAATTTCATCTCCGCCGGGAATTGGTGGCAGGTTTAACTTGGCTCGTGCTTCATTAGTGGTTAGAACACCGCCTTGCAGCCCCTTAACTGCTAGTTCTTGCATCGTGGCTGGGTCCGCTGAAAACAGCTTGTCAGTGTTGAAGCTGAACCGGTTGTCACCTGTGGACAGTTTGGCATCCATCTCACTTGTGAAGCAGGTAAAATACTGAATCAGCGTGTTTTGCAAGTACATCACGTTAGACTGTACGGCATTAGAGTGCTCGCTTTCGATACCCAGCCGATCCAGTGGCAACCCGAACGCTTTAGCAATCTGTTTCGTTGTCCAGTCGCTAGAATTGACTAGATTCAGCACGTCAGTATTAACTTCGAGTTGCTTGTAATCCATATCATTGTCGAGAATGATGGTCTTGAGGGCATTATCACCACTGTTGGCAGCTTCAAATTTATTGCGGATGTTTTCTTTGGCCTTGGTGTCTAACTGTGTCTTGTTGACCTTAAGAATGCCTGTCCCTTGGACACCTGAGTTAAAGAAACCTTTCAGCAACGCATGCCCAGACTTTTGTACCCCGACCTCATCATGAAGGCTATAAAGTGGCGATAGTCCTTTGTAACCGTCTTGTGTGAAGCACTTGAAGTGTAAGACCTCGCTGGCATTTAAACGCTGTGAGCGGCCACTGTCAGGCGTGTATTCGTAGCTGATAATTCCGGTCGTATCGTCTTGTTTAACCACCATTTGGCTGTTAGGGACCAACTCGAAGCCAGTAACTTGTCCGCTGGGATTCTTGGTAACCCGTGCAAAGCTGTTACCATTCAGCAGCATGTTAGTAGCTAGGGCAAACTTGAACCCCCACGCGGTCATGTGGTCATTGGGTGCCTTGTTAAGAAGCACGCTGATACGCTTGTCACTGTATTCAATCGGATTGGTTGCAAGATCACCGGCAATCACGCGCACGGCCGTAAATACATCCGAATTACGTAAAGCACCAATCCCCACATATAGGCCGCTGTCGTTGCTGGTCATGCTGACAAGCGCATCTAAGAACGGGTCGCTGTTGTCATCGCGTGGTTGTGTCGCGCTATTCGTGAAAAAGCTCATTGTTTCACCTCCCTTTATTGAAGTTGATAATGACTGCGACGGAGATCAGGGCCGTGCCGACTGCTAACATACCAACACCAAACCCGAACAGCCACCAGATACCGGCAACCATACAGATCAGTCCCAGTATTAACAGCACGGTCTGCAAATTAAAAACCAAAGTCATCGCTCGAATAAAAGTCATTGTCTGCTACCTCGCTTTCCTTGTTTTGATCCATTGCAATTGTGTAAGCGTTCATCAGTGCGGCTACGGGATCAATCTTCGTAGCGTTGTGGGCCTTATCGATAATTGGATTGTTATTAGCGTCATATTTCAGAATAGCGTTGTTGACCGCATAGGCCAGTAACTGATTATCAGGGTGCTTTAACTGGCCATTGAAGAGATCATCACGAAAACGAGTTGTCGGAATTGAAAGTGTTCTAACACCTTGTCGCACCTCAAGCAGTGGCAAATCGCGTTTTTCAAATTCTGGAATCAGGTAGCCCATGGCGAAGGGATCATAACAGATGGCACGCACGTTCCACTGGTTACGCTCGATCAGGTCGAGAATGAAGCGTAGCACTTCGTCATAGTCGATCATGCCGCTTTCCAGTTTGGTAATGCTACATTCGCCACGACTAGCACCACTGATGTAATCGAACCCATCACGCTTGATCTTTTCTTCCAGTCCATACTTCGTCCCCACGAATGAATGGCTGTCAGCATACAGGTAGCCATCTTCTGGAACTAACCACGAGATACTGGTCAGGTCGCTAGACTTAGAGAGATCAAGCCCGATATACACGTCCTTTTCTCTAGTGTCTGGTGGCTCGATAGTGGCTTTCTCCCAGTCGTCAAGACTGATATAACTGTCTGCTCTGGCTGATTGCCACATGTTGAAGTTCTTGACGAGAATTGGCCGCAGGGTTCCTTGCTTGGCTGCTAGATCAACATCAGCTTGCAAGCTAGGCCGCATTGTCTTTGCTCTTTCAGCATTAGCCAGTAGTGGATTTGACTTCTCCCAAGTCTCTGGTGCAAAGGCTTCAGCCTTGCTGTCTTGCTCAAAAATGGCAATAAAATACCGATCTGCTTGTTCGCGACCGGTTAAGATTTTGGAGACGAATTTATATTCTTTATACATAGGGCCATTCAGGTCTGGCCCCGTGGTCGAGATGACGGCTAGCAAACTGTTGTCGCTGTTGATCTGGCCTGATTTTAGTGTTCGTAGAATCTCATCAGTACGAGCTAAGGCGAACTCATCAATAATAGCCAAGTCACTTTGATAACCATCTAGGCTGTGCAGATCAGACGCAAGCGGAACAGCTCGGCTGTTGCTCGGCAAGTCGATGATTTCGTTACGGTTGATCTTCAAACGATCACGCACCGATTTAGACATCTTAGAGACCTGACGCAAACCACTAGACAGCATATCAAAGGCTAAGTGCGCTTGGGCGTTACTGTTGGCTGTGTAGACAATTTCGCGATTCATGGCTGGTTTGTTTTCCATGAGGAGATACAGCGCGCCTAGATCAGCCATCAGGAAGCTCTTACCATTCTTGCGTGCCATGCTGATGTAAGCTCGATCATAACGACGATTTCCGGTTTCTTTGTCTCTCCACCCGAAAAGCTCTGAGATCAAATATTTTTGGAAAAGTTCTAGCTTGAGTGGTGACCCATCACGTGCCGGCATCAGTTCTATAAACTCAATGGCTTTGTTGGCAAAGTCCTCATCAAAGTAATACGGCCACGGATTCTTTTTGCGCTTGCTGGCTTTCAAGTCTCTGCGATAACGTCTTGCTGCTTGCTTAATCTTTTTACCGGCAACAATCTCACCGCTTAGCACCTTGTCGGTATATTCAGTCGCATAGTTCACGATGACACCAGCTCCGCAAACGGATCGTCAGGCTTCTTCTTAGTCTCACTCTTTAAGGCAAGTTTCGCCCGGCTATACACTGACAGTCCCAATACTTCGTCAATGCGCATCATTTGATTTGTGGCATCCAGCTTCATTTTAACTGCTGGGTTAGCTTTCACACTATCGGTGGTTTCAACCATCATACCTTGTTCTTGAACCAGCTCGGCAGCTTTCTGAATGTCAGAATAGGCTTGGCAATGACTGGCAATCAGGGCAGCATCTAGTTCACTAACTGGAATGTCTTTTTTTAGCAATGGTACAATACGGTGCCACTCGGTCACAGCATAGTCATCAAGCCATGTAGGGGGCTGTACTTGCAATTCTTTGTAAGTGAACAGTGCTTTTTCAGAGGCAACACGATCAGCTAACTGCTTTTTGGATAAATGTGCACTTAGGTTAGTCACTGATTTTAGGGGTGCTCCCATGTGTAACGTCCTTTCTGAATTTGTATTCGTTTATATCTATTATAATTATAACATATTGATTATACCTAGGTTCTATGATTTTCGGTATTCATCGAAAAGAAAAGAGGCCGACCGTTCTTTCGCTCTAAAATTTTGGGGCGGGGGTCGATCTGTCGGGGGATCTCATTCGGCGTTGTGCTACCTCCCGTGCGGTCTTAGCGTTATGACAAGTCTGACATAAGCTTTGTAAATTGCTCTCATCAAGCCTGTGTTGCCAACCATAAGCTGTTTTGATTGGCTCAATATGATCAACAAGCACAGCTTGACGAATAATCCCACGTTTCAAACAGCTAGCACAAGTTGGATTGCGCAACCTGAATGACTTTGAAAGCTTTGTCCATGTTGTTGACTTGTAGAAACGTAATTCCTTCTCTTCGTATTGCATGCGTTCCTGATTCGTCGCTTGTTTGCTCTTGTCTTGCTTATGCTCCTCGCAAAAACGCTGATTGAACGGGATCATGCGACGACACCCGGGGTGCATGCAAATGTGCAAAGGCACACTCATTTGCATCACTTCGCTTTCATTAATAATATTTCTTTGCTAACTGATATGAGGTGCTAATTTGATCTGCTCTTTGATGCTTCGCCCTGAAATGTTGGCACGCCAGTTAAGCTCGGCGTAGTCGGCTATCTCAAATCCAGCTGCCAATAGTGCGCCTTTCATCATGCCGTTAGTGATGTAGAAGCCACCGGGTAAGTCAGTGAATAGGTGCTTGATACCGTATGAGGTATAGTCGCTGTTGATTGTCTTTCGCTTGGCCAGTCCCTTAGTCCAGAGATATAAAGCGTTCTGCATGTCCTCAGGCATCAACATAAACGCGAATGGATGATCCTGTTCAAACTGGCTGAGATCAGATGACTTAGGTTCAATGTGCCAATTCTTGTACTCATAGTATTTGCGATACTTCTCAGGGATAGGGAATTCTTGTTCAAACCTAGCCCATGTGCTTTCTGGATATAGCATTGTTTTAACCTCCACAGTTTTAAATTTGTTTGTTTTTTAAGTGTCCCACGTGTCCCGGGCTTATAAACGTTGGTATGTAGGCGTTTTTCTGGGACAACAGACATGTCCCACACATGTCCCGAGCTGTCCCGAGCTGTCCCGCACATGTCCAAATTAGGACTTGGGACAGTAGTGGGACACGTTGGGACAGCACTGGGACAGGTGACTTGTCCCAGCAAAACGTTGATATACCGGCATTTGTAGCACTGGGACAGGTGGGACAGTAGAAAAACAAACACTTTACTTCCTGACGTATCCTCTTGAACGCTGACCATTGATTCGAACTCGTTCACGATCCCACCCATCCATGTTATCCATGATGAGCTTGATACGTTTTGCTTCCGATCCAGTACGGCCCATTAGGTAACGATCGACTGACTTGTCGAACACCACTTCCATGATCTCTCTGGTCGTGGTTTGTTGCAGTGGTTGTAATTCTCCAGCATCCAAGTGCTGTTGTAACCAAGTGGCAACATCGCCGTTATGGTCAATATGAGTGTGAAAGAAGCTGGCCTTTAGGCTCAATGACAGATTTTCCCAATTCGATGGCACTTTCATGTTGAGAAAGTCTTCAATGGCCTCTTTCATAGGGTCAACTGTCTCTGCTTCTTGTTGATATGGTTTAGCCAGTTGCATCAGCTTATCATCAGCAAAGACACTCTCACCTGCATCCACCCATGTTTTTACCTCTGCCAGTACCTGATGTATATCGTGGTTGATCTTCGGTACGCTTTCTTCATTGCGCCATACGGTCTTTGTGGGCTTTGTAACACCGCATCTGATAGGGAAGAAACGGCGTTCACCAGTAGCGTCTTTCAAGTAGTCCTGTTGATTAGTGCTACCAATGAACACGCACTTGCGTAAATGTGGATAAACATAGTGGCTATAACTCCCGCGGTATGAATCTGACTGGGCGCTGATGAAGCTCTTAGCTGACTCAATCTCAGTTTTTTTCATTGCGGAAAGTTCACCGAGTTCCATGATCCAGTTACCTTGCAGCTTCTTGTAATCTTCGTCTGTCTTGCCCATTGATTTTAATGAATCGCTGAACTTTGTCGGAAATAAGTTACGAGCAGCCGTGCTCTTACCAAGTCCTTGTTTACCTTCAAGAATTGGAACGAGTTCAAACTTGCAACCCGGCTGATAGACACGTTTTACAGCCCCAGCTAACCATTTACGAGTAACAGCACGGGTATATTCACTATCCTCGGCACCTAGATAGTCGATGAAGTAACGTTCTGCTCTAGGGGTACCGTCCCATTGCTCAGCTTCGATCCAGTCTTTAACCGGATTAATTGAATGTTCCTTGCCAACAACAACCATGGCATCTTGCTCATTCTGCTTGCTAAACAAGAGATTGTGCTTACGCTCCATATATGAGCGGACGACAGCATCATCTTCATCAGTCCAAAAACCCTTACGAATCGGCAATCCTTTAACGCCTTTTGTCTTGATGAGCATCTCTGAAAAGTCGTCCCAAGCAACGACATTGGCGAAGGCTTGATCATTATCAAGTAGCAGTTGAATATTAACCACCGAGTCTTTTCTAATCCCACCATTGCCATCAAGTTTAAGGTCATTTCGCCATTGCTCTTGACCTGTAAAATCAACGTTGACCACTTTATTGGCTTCTTGCTTAATATCTTCGGGCATCGCTTTAACCAACCGCACGCCTCCTCTCTTCGGCTTTCAATACTGACTTGAAAATCTTATTAACTTCGGATTCTGCCAAGGGTGTATCTAGATAGTTATCATTAGTTGTAAACAGCAAGTTATAAACTGTCTGCGGCTCTGCACCTGTGAAGAACATTTTGCCAGCAATCTTGGTCAGAAAATCATTGCGATTGCCGGTACTAGTGCCATTCACTATTTCATCTAGCAGCTTGCCCGTCCATCGTTTACCTCGATAAACTGTTGAACCACCAAACACTGGGTTAGGGTGGCTGACACGTTGAATTTCATCTAGTAACCATTGAGGCACTGGGGCTAGCTTGGTGATCTTGTGCCCTTTGAGTGGTTGATACATGCCGTTCTCGCGAATGCTAGGAAAAACCGGCACACCAGTTGCAATATAGTCAAGGCCGGTTTTCTCGCCATTCTTAGAGAACAGATCTGATCGACTGGTTAGCTTCAATTCCTTGGGATAGGTGAAGAAAATATGAAGTCCACCGTTTGGCGTTGTTTCTATATAGGTAGATGGGATTTGATCAGCACGACCCTCAGCACTCAATTTAGCCAGCGTATCATTGCCATTAGCCCCGCTTTTATGCCCCATATCGATATCGAATACCAGCACGCCATCAAGTCCTAAGCCAATATTGTAATTAGGATGTTCGCCCCACCATTTCTTGGCCTGTTCTGGGTCTTTGGTGGCATCTTTGTACCCATGCGAACCAGCAAGTGGTGTTCGTGTCTCTGGCGCAAGGGGATAGACTGCAAAGCCGTGTTGCTGATAACCAAGCGCTACTTTAAGCACGTCTACCATCGGCCACATCTCCTTCCAAAAGTAGACGGCGAGCATCAATGATCATATCAGCGACTGTGTCGGCCAGCGCTGATTGCTGTTCATCGTTAATCTGATGTCGCAAGATATTCACCATTGCACTTGTATCGCTCAAAAGCGCCTGTGCGGTTGTATAGTAATCTTCCTTCATCATTTGTTTACCTCATCAATCGTTGCCAGGCTGCTTTCAACGTATTCTTGAATTGCTTTCAGTAGCGCCATCCATGTATAAAATGATCGATTCGTACTGTACGCCAAGATTGCAGCATTTTCGGTACGATTGTTTCGATATGAAACTACAGAACCTTCCATAGTGTCGAACTGATCACGAAGGGCTTCTAGAAGTCCTTTTGCAGTGCTGAGGTCAAAAGACGCCTCACCTAAATCAGGCGCTTTGGTGCTATTTGAAACATTTTTCATCATAATTGCCTCCATTTTCCTTGACAAAGTAACCACTTAGAGGCAAGCTAAAAGTCGATATAGATTTTTTCGCTTGTCTTCTTCTCGCCTTGAGGTACCACTCTTGGCGATTTTTTTGTGGCTTCATGTAGTGAACGACGTTCAGCTTTTTTAAACGCCCAGTATCGATCACATTCTGCATCAGCTTGGACGTAGTCATGCCACTGAAAGCCGAGCCTTGTGCTAGCCATTCGTGCCATGGTCATCATCCTCTCGAAATTGCAGATACGCTCCAAACACGCTCCCGACCATGAAAGCCATGCAGAGTGCTGGAACTGTTATAGGGTGGCTTAGTAGCCACGCAATAAGGCTAGTCATCGGCATCGTCCTCGTTTTCATACAGCTTTAGGATTTCCGATACCCGCAGCAGCTCTTTTGCAGTCGTAACGGCCAACTCGCTATTGGAAATATACTTGCCATCAACCGTGACAGTACTGTCTTCTGCAATGGCATGAACGTTAAGCTGAATGTCGTCAATCAAATTTCCAAGCTCGTGATCTAGTGCTATCTCTTCTTTACTAAACAAATTCATAATGTTTCCTCTCTGGCTTTATGCGCCTGTCATAAGTTGCTTACAATTTGCCGCCTGCCCAGCGTGATTACTTGCCGTGGTTATTCATGTAATCGTCTATGTCTGCGGTATTGATACGTTTTACGCCACCGACAACCTGTACCAACAACCCTTTCTTAGTCCAAGACAGCAGCGTGTTACGAGCAACACCGGCATAAGCTGCTGCTTGCCCGATATTCAGCTTTTTTTGCATCGGCTGCTGCTTAGTCTCGTTCATCACGCGGACAACTTCTCGATGAATTCGTTCCTGTAAAATTTGATCAAAGTCGGCTGGTAATGTAATTTGCGCTTTCATTAAAGCCATGTTCCTTCACCTCCAAAATCAACATTAGTCAACTTTTCCGTCAAAAAAAAGAGAATCAATCGTTACTGGAATACCGGTTTTCCTGAAAAGATCTCGGATTTTTGTCTTCTCTTTATCATTGAACGATGTTCTACCATTCTCTTTGCTCCAGTAAGACTGACGCGAGATACCGAGTTCTTTGGCAACATCTTGTTGACTTAAATTTAGCATTACACGGTAACCTTTAATACGTTGCATAATAGCACGCTCCTTTCTGTTGACGTCAACATTCATCAACTGATTGACTTTAGTATGCCACGGACTCATACTGGAGTCAACAACATGCATCAACTTTTTAGGAGATGATCTGAAATGACAAAACTATTGGAGCCAAACAGCCATCTTTCCCTTGGAGAAAGGATTAAAAGCATCAGGATTTCTAAAGGTGAGACCATGGAAGAGTTCGCACTTTCGGTTGGATTAACAAGTTCAGGAAAATCAGCAGTATCGAGATGGGAACGGGGTCTCTCTGCACCGTCAGCAGATACAATGAAAAAAATTGCCAACCATGGTGGAATTTCCGTCCAGTTCTTAGTTACAGGGAAACCGGCTTTTGAAGATCTTCCAGAGGATCAGCAGATGGAGCTACGTAAGCAGAGAGATGAGTGGCTTCATAATTTGGAAGTTAATTCCGAAAACTTGTGGACTGAACTGTTTTCAGATGATTATGTAAAAAAGTTAACTTGGCAAGAAAAAACTTTTTTGGAAAATTCGATGAGGTTTGTTCAACTCATGAAGCCTGAAAGACAGAACGTGGCGATTATGAAATTTTCCAGCATAGTTGCGGGGATAATTAGAGCACGGACGCACGATTATTCCGCCGATCAGATTGAAGAAATGAAGACAGATTTTGCAAAAGAACTGTCAGATATAATTGATATATCTCAAAAAAGTCCCACTCAAAAAATCCAGGACTACGAATAGCACAATAGAACTAATTTTGTTTCATAGAAGCAATGTGATTAATATCATGGCCGAAAATTCGGCCGCCAAAAATTCTATCTAACACCGCCTGCCCAGCGTGACGGATAGGAGAAGAATATGGCATCAATTAAAAAGTACGCAACGAAAGACGGCAAAGAGTTCTGGCGCGTTCAGGTCTTTGCTGGTAATGATCTACAGACTGGCCACAAGAAGTACAAGGTGCGGCGAGGGTTTAAGACAAAAAAAGAAGCCACTGTTGCAGCAGCTAGACTTGAGCTAGCAATCAGCAACGGTGACTTAGAAGAAGAGAAACCAAAGCCCGTGTTCTTTCGGGATGTGTATGAGGAGTGGTATGGAAACTACATTAATACAGTAAGGGAATCAACGTGGGCTCGAACTGCTGGTATGTTCAATAATCACATCCTACCGGCATTTGGTGGTAAGCGGATCGCTACTATAACCACTAAGGACGTACAGAAGGCTGTTAAGAGGTGGTTTGAGTTCACCTCTGCTAACTATAAGCGCTGGTATAACTATGTTTCATCGGTTATGGACTACGCAGTCCGACAAGGGTATATGAGTAAGAATCCCGCCAAAGCCGTTGTTTTACCGCACCATGACGATCTGGCTGGTGATAAGCCTGAAAACTTTTGGACTAAGGAACAAATGAATCACTTCTTTGCCTGTATCGACCAAGAGAACCACTTCGATGTCTTCATCATGTTTAGGGTTTTAGCCTTTACAGGGGTTCGCCGTGGTGAACTACTAGCGCTGACGTGGAATGATGTAAGTTTTAAAGAAAACAGTATCAAAGTGAACAAAACACTAACGCAAGGTGATAAAGGCCACCAGATCGTTCAGGCACCAAAAACACGCGCTGGACGGCGCACCATTCCGGTAGACGGTCAAACGATGGCATACTTGAAACGGTGGCGTAGAATACAGCAGGAAACATTCCTACAACTAGGTATTAATACGATGCAACCGAATCAATTGCTTTTCACTAATACTAAAAACGGGTATCAGTCATTAAACACACCGTCTAAGCGACTGCATAAGCTGCAAGATGACAATGGACTTACACCTAGAATAACCATTCACGGGTTCAGGCATAGCTTTATATCTAATTTACTGATTGCTGGTGTTCCTGTTACGTCAGTACAAAAACTGGTAGGGCACACAGATCCGACTATTACGCTTGGTGTGTATGCTCACGTCAGTGCAAAGCAGGAATCAGAGGCCACCGCGGCACTTGCTAAATATATGCAAAATTGAATTAGAAAACCACAGAGAAAACCACGGGGGTTTTAAGGATGGTTGGTAATAGCTCTAGGGTGCATGGTTAAGGCGTTTCATGTAAAACAGTTACGTT